>DBTI01000020.1 GCA_002306975.1 Ruminococcaceae bacterium UBA1320 | reverse complement strand
GGCCTTACCACCTCGGTGGGCGCTACGGGCTCACGCGGGCAGGTAATCGGCTACGTGGGCAACACGGGCAATGTGGTAAGCACTGGCGGCGGCGGGTATCACCTTCACTTTCAGGTTATGGTGAACGGCACAGCCGTAAACCCGCTTAATTATGTGAAAAAACCTTAATTATCTATTGCGCGTGTACGTTTGCGTGCGTTATATAAAGTCCAAAGAACCACTTGATCGGATAAACTGTAAGTGAATTATTTTTGGGCTCTATATAGTTAAAAGGCTGCGTTGCGCGCGTGGTCAATATATTACCCGGGCACGGAAGCATATCACAAATTAACGGTATCTATGTGTCTGAGTAATCTATAATCATTATTTTTACTATGGCTTGTTTTAAAAATCATCAACGCTGTGCGATGCTGTAAAAATGTGCATCTTTTGATCGCAATCGGGCTCCTAAACTGTCGCACAACATGAAAAAACTTACAAAATTTCAGATTCAGCAGATAGACAGCTTCTGAATCTGGTAATATTATAATTTTAAAGCAACGCCTAATTATAGTAAAAACATATTGTGAGGGAAAAATGAATAAGAAAATGAGCCTTGGTGCCGCCATAAGCCTTATGGCTTTGACAGCGGCGGTCGCCATTACAATAACGGCGTTTTTCGTCATGCGCTCACTCAATGTCAGCATTACCGATTTTTCGCAGCGCTCGGCGATGTTCAAAAAGCTTGCAGACGTAGACGCCACCGTGCGCTCAAAATATGTGGGCCCAATTGATGAAAACAAATTGGTAGACAATACGATCACAGGTTATGTTAATGGGCTAAACGACAAATACGGCTTTTATCTTAACGCAGACGATTACAACTCCATCAAGCTCAGCAATGAGGGGCAAAGCGTGGGCATAGGCGTCAATGTTATAAGCAGCACCGACGGTTATGTCAAAGTGGTTTCAGTAATTTCCGGTTCTCCATCTGAGAAGGCAGGCGTTAAGGTTAACGACGAAATCACTGCCATTGGCGGTGATGACGTAAAATCGCTGGGCTATGCGAGCGCTGTTAACATGCTAAAAGGCAGCGAAGGCTCCACCGCCGCTTTTACAGTTAAAAGAGACAACAGCACACTTTCTTTCTCGATAATCCGAAAGAAATATGATGTATCAACTGTTTCCTCCAAGCTTATCGGTAACCTTGGTTATGTTAAAATTGTTGAGTTTGACTCAAACACCGCGTCTGAATTTTCAACGCAGGTCGACGATTTGGTTAGCAAGGGTGCAAAAGGGCTTGTTTTTGACGTGAGAAACAACCCGGGCGGACTTTTGGAATCTGTCGAAAAAATGATCGACAAACTTGTTCCCACCGGACCTGTCGTCCGCGCGAAATACAAGGACGGCACGATGAAGGTGCTTTACACCTCGGACGCAAATCAGATAGATCTGCCCATGGCTGTTTTGACAAACCAGAACAGTGCAAGCGCGGCGGAGCTTTTCACAGCCGCCTTAAAGGATTACGGCAAGGCGAAATCCATAGGCACAAAAACTTACGGCAAAGGTACGATGCAGGAAATCTGCGACCTTTCCGACGGAACGGCACTTGATTTGTCTGTTGCCTATTTCTATCCGCCCAAGAGCGACAACTTTGAGGGCAAGGGCGTAACGCCGGATATTCCGGTTGAACTGAGCGAAGAAAAGCAGCAGAACTTCTATTCGCTTGATGAGAGCAACGACGATCAGCTTATGGCCGCCATAACTTATATTGAAATGCAGATGAAATAATTCTGTATAGACAAACGGAGGATAATATGCAGCAGCCGTTAACAGGCAGCTTTGAGCTAATAAAAAACATTAACACAGCATGCATCCTTAACATGATTCGAGAAAAAGGGTCGATATCGCGTGCCGATATCGCGCGTGGCACAGGGCTTACACCTGCCACCGTGTCAAATATAACAGCGGAACTTATCAGTATCAATCTGATAAAGGAAATGGATCGCGGCGAGTCAAGCGGCGGACGGAAGCCCGTTCTCATATCAATAAATAAAACGGCATGTTATGTTGGCGGAATACACATCGGCTCAACTGCTATCGAGGCCGCGGTGTCTAACGTCAGCGCCGAAATACTCGGCTCGGCCCGCGCCCCGATCGAATCTGCCTCACCTCAGGAGGCCGTCAAGCTGGGACTCCAGCTTCTTGAACAGGCAAAAGTCAAAGCCGGCGTAAAAGACCTTGCCGGCATCGGCGTCTGCACCCACGGCCTTGTGCGCAGCGACGAGGGGCTTCTTGTTTTTGCACCCAACCTTGGCTGGTCGAACATAAAAATGGGCGACATGTTCGCAGAAGCGTCCGGTCTGCCGGTGTTTATGGAAAACGACGTCCGCGCAATGGCGCTTGCCGAAAGCTGGTGTGGTCTTGCGTTTGGCGTTAAGGATTACATTTATCTTTATATAGGGCCCGGGATCGGCGGCAGTATTATAAGCGGCAACGAGCTTTTTAAAGGTCAGGGCGGCTTCGCGGGTGAATTCGGTCACGCCGCAATTGAGCCTGACGGCCCGCTTTGCTCTTGCGGAAACCGCGGTTGCCTTCAGGCACTTGCCTCTGAAAAAGCTGTATTTGAAAGTTATAAAAAGCGCAGAGCAGCAAATAATCTGCCGCTGAACTGCAAAAATTATGAAGGGCTTTTATACATCGCAAAAGACGGTGACAAGGATGCCTTGGAAGAGATTCTCAGGAGCATCCGGTATATCGGCATAGAAGTTGGGAATATAATAAATGCACTTTCACCGCTGCTTATTGTTATAAACGGGCATCTGACAAAAATCTCCGAAATAACAATGCCGGCGCTCAAAAAGGAAACAAGCAGCCACTGCCTGAAATACTCCGACATCGATACGAAAATCGTTTTTTCATCCTTGCGTGACGAAGCGCCGATAAAAGGCGCGGCGACATGTGTGATCCGGCAGATGTTTGAGTCACCGAAAAAATTTCTCAAAGATTAAGATTTTATATTTTGGCAGCAGTATAAATTTCAACGCATTTTCA
Organism: Ruminococcaceae bacterium UBA1320; assembly: GCA_002306975.1. Classification (GTDB taxonomy): domain Bacteria; phylum Bacillota; class Clostridia; order Oscillospirales; family Ethanoligenentaceae; genus Ruminiclostridium_D. The sequence continues at coordinate 4,272 of DBTI01000020.1, read as the reverse complement.
TAATTATGTTTGTGTTGAAAATCGGGTTCGGGCTTGACAGTTTACCGCCCGTTTACTATAATACCTTTATTAAGAAGATCGCTGTCCGATTATTGATAAAGACAAAACCCAAAAGGAATTATGCTTTTCAGGCGCCGCTAACCGTAGCTGGCGCTTATTTTAAAATGCATTTGCGGCTTGACCGCCGAAGGAGAGAAAAGACATGGCGAAACAGATTATTCTGACTGATGAAGGCCTCAAAAAACTTGAGGATGAACTTGAACAGCTTAAAACTGAAAAACGCAAAGAGATTGCTGAAAAAATCAAGGTCGCATTGTCTTTCGGCGATTTGTCGGAAAACAGCGAATATGACGAGGCAAAGAACGAACAGGCAATGATCGAGTCACGTATTGCCACGATAGAAGCAATGCTCAAAAACGTTAAACTCATCGACGACGATGAAATAAGCACCGAAACTGTAAATCTTGGCTCAAAGGTAACGGTTCTTGATATTGAATTCAACGAGCAAACCGTTTATTCCATTGTTGGCTCAACCGAAGCAGATCCCGATATAAACCGTATCTCGGACGAGTCGCCTTTTGGCAAGGCACTTTTGGGTCACGCGTCCGGTGAAACCGTTACGGTTGATGCACCTGGCGGATTAATTGAGCTTAAAATTATTGAAATAGCGAAATAAGCCGTAGACAGCGGCAGGAGGTTCAAATGGCGGAAAACAACAACACTAATGAAAATCAAAACAATACAGTCGAGGATGAAGCACAGGTTCAACAGGAACTAAGTGAAATTATAAAAATAAGGCACGATAAGCTTAAAGAACTCCAAGACACGGGTCGTGACCCGTTCAAGATAACAAGCTATGACCGTGACGTTCTCAACAAAACAATTGCGGAAAATTTCGAAGAGTATGACGGCAAGGTGGTTAATATAGCGGGCCGACTTATGAGCCGCCGCGATATGGGAAAGGCAAACTTCATCGATGTTCACGATTCAACCGGCCGCATGCAGGTTTATGTGAGAATTAACGATGTGGGCGACGACAACTTCGCAGAGTTTAAAAAGTGGGATATCGGTGACATCATCGGCGTTAAAGGGCTAGTGTTCCGCACACGCCGCGGTGAAATTTCCATTCACGCGAATGAAGTTACCCTTTTGTCAAAGTCTCTGCTGCCCCTTCCCGAAAAGTTTCACGGGCTTAAAGATACCGAAATGCGCTATCGCCAGCGCTATGTTGACCTTATCGTAAACCCGGAGGTCAAGGATACATTTATAAAGCGCAGCAAGATAATCAGCAGCATGCGCACCTTCCTTGAAAAGCAGGGCTATATCGAGGTTGAAACGCCGGTGCTTGGCACAATACAGGGCGGCGCGACCGCGCGCCCCTTTGTCACCCATCACAATGCGCTCAACATGGATCTGTTCCTGCGCATTGCAACAGAACTGAACTTAAAGCGCCTTATCGTCGGCGGCATGGAAAAGGTCTATGAAATAGGCAGGATATTCCGCAATGAGGGCATCGACATCAAACACAACCCCGAATTTACAACAGTCGAGCTGTATGAGGCGTTCACCGACTATAACGGTATGATGCGCCTTACGGAGCAGATGATTTCCTCTATAGCCCAGGAAGTGCTCGGCACCATGAAGGTAACCTATGGCGGCGAGGAAATCGACCTTACCCCGCCGTGGCGCAGGCTGACCATGCTTGACGCGGTTAAGGAATTCTGTGGTTTGGATTTTGCCGCCATCCACGGCGACGACGAAAAAGCGCGTGAAGCAGCAAAGTCCGTCGGCATTGAAGTTTCCGCCGACAAAGGCTGGGGCGATGCACTCTATGCGGTTTTTGACGAAAAGGTTGAGGAGCACCTTGTGCAGCCTACCTTTATTCTTGACTATCCTGTCGAGGTTTCACCGCTTACAAAGCGCAAGCCGGACATGCCTGAACTTACCGAACGGTTTGAGTTCTTTATCACCCGCCGCGAGATGGGCAACGCCTATTCCGAACTTAACGATCCGATCGACCAGCGCGAGCGCTTTTTGGATCAAATGAAGCTGCGTGAGGGCGGCGACGCTGAAGCAGGCATGATGGACGATGATTTTGTCACCGCGCTTGAATACGGCATGCCGCCCACAGGCGGGCTTGGAATCGGCATCGACCGCCTTGTCATGCTGCTGACCGACAGCCCGTCAATCAGAGATGTTCTGCTCTTCCCCACGATGAAAAATAGAGATTAATATACGTTTCGCTGTTGCCACGGAGGTTTATTATGACAAAAGAACAGTTCCACAAGAAGTGGACAAACTATTGGTACTACTATAAAATCCACACTATCGTTGCGGTTATTGCGATACTTGTTGTCGCTGTTCTTGTTAAACAGTGCGTTGACCGTATTCTTCCCGACGCAACTGTGATTTTGGTTTCCAACAGCGTTAATTTGTCGGATGATGAGCTTACAAGCGTTGAAAATATGCTTTCTAACTATACCGCCGACGTCAACCACGACGGCCACAAAGTTGTTTCGGTTGAACAGTTTTTCTTTAGCGGCAACGATAAGAACGGAGCAACAAATTATACACTGACGCAAAAGCTTGGAGCTGAAATACAAAGCTCCGATGTCTCCTTATTTGTTACCGATGATACTTATTATAAATGGATGGATAGCGACGGCGCATTTTTTACCAAGTTTAACACGATTGACTCAAAAGCACCCGCAACTGACAAAATTAATATTTCCGACCTGCCTGATTTTAAAATCAACGGTGTAAACAGCAGTCTACAAAGCCTGACATTGTCTATTCGTGCAATCGACAGTAACAGTGATACTTACAAGAACAATATCAGTATTATTAAAAAGCTTTTGGAAAACGCGAAGTTTTCTAAATAATTTTATGTTTCGCTGTATTTAAGGCGTATGCACCGTGGGTGCATACGCCTTTTTTAAAACCATATGAAAATACCGGAAAATTCAAAATAGAAAAATTATCATTTTGCGCTTTTAACTATTACCGGCCCGTTTCCACCAGGTTCCTTCTCTCCTCTTACAGCCAACAAATATCCGTATTTCGTTTTTAGCGCGATAATATCCTGATTCGGATGATTTTTCAAAGAATAAACGTCATATATAGTGGCTGGAATAATACTTGTACCGTTATAATTAATTCTACCAATATGTTTATCTATATTGTTTGTGAATGCGCCTATGTCTGTGACATTGTAGTAATATCCGTTATAATCAGGTATCTGAATTTTAATCCACTCACACTCATCCGAAAAAACTACTTTTCCCGTAATCGGCATTCCGCTGAAGCCTAACGTGATTTTAAGAAGCGCAATAAATATTATAAGTAAACAGATTAAAGATGATATAATAACAATTAATTTTTTATGGTGTTTCACAAATAGCCACATTTAAATCATCGCCTAAGAATTAGTCAAAAACCCATATGAAAATACCGAAATATCTGTGAACAAACTTTTCAATTCCAAACACTTATATCACTTATAATAACATTAATTTCTATGCAACTCAAAGGGTTTTACGCAACAATTTCTTTATGTTATAAATATATTTTAGAAATGTTATAATAACTTGAAGTGTGTTTTACCACAAAATCGTTATATCTTTTGTAAGGACAAAAAAGGGGCGGTGATGGTTATACAAAAAGAACAGTTTGCATCCTGTATCACAAAGTATCAAAGACTAATTTTCACCATCTGCCTTTCCTTTACAAAAAATTATTTTGACGCCGAAGATTTGGCTCAGGAAACCTTTTTGTCCGCTTACAGACACCTTGATTCCTTTGACGGTAAAAATCCCAAGGCATGGCTTACCGCCATTGCCGCCAACAAATGCCGCGACTATCTCAAAAGCCCGTCGCGAAAAACCGGCAGCCTTACAGACGAGGAGCTTGGCTTCCTTGAAGATAAGAAGGGCTCCCCTGAAAAAGAGCTTATTGAGAAGGATACCGCTCAAAGGGTATATGATTTATGCAATCAGCTTAAAGAGCCTTACAAATCCACTGCCACAAGCTATTTTTGCGGCAACATCAAATTATCGGAGCTGTCGCGTGATACAGGACAAAATTTAAAAACACTTGAGACACAGCTTTACCGTGCAAAAAAACTTTTAAGAGCTTTATGGGAGGAGGAACCGGCGTGAGTGAAAAAGTAGCGTTAATCGGAATGTTTGCCAGCGATGGGCATTTGACACCGGCGGCACTTGAGGCGCTGCGAGGGGACAATCTGTGCGAAGAAGCGCTGGCAGCCGCGCTTGA
>DBTI01000021.1 GCA_002306975.1 Ruminococcaceae bacterium UBA1320 | reverse complement strand
TATGCCAAACAGTTGTGTCCTCGCTTAACGCTTATCATATCCCCTATTTGGAATTGGGCGGGGTAAAACCCAACCCGAGAAGCGATCTTGTTTATCAGGGCATTGAACTTTGCCGTAAAGAGGGCATCGACTTTATTCTCGCTGTTGGCGGGGGCAGCGTAATTGACTCTTCAAAAGCAATTGCCGCCGGTACAGTCTACGACGGAGACTTCTGGGATTATTATAGTATGGGCAAACCGGTCGACCGCGCTTTGCCAATCGGCACCGTATTGACGATTGCCGCAGCCGGAAGCGAGGGTTCTCCCGACTCGGTGATCACTAAAGAAGACGGCATGTTCAAGCGCGGCGCTTCCGGTGAAGCGCTGCGTCCGAAGTTCTCCATTTTAAATCCACAGTCCACCTGTACGCTTCCCGCTTATCAGACTGCCTGCGGTATTACCGACATTATGGCACATGTATGCGAGCGTTATTTTACAAATACAAAGAATGTAGAAATTACCGACCGCCTTTGTGAAGGCATAATGGAAACAATCGTTGAAGAATCCCCGAAAGTCATAAACAATTTGCAGAATTATGACGCCCGCGCCAATATAATGTGGGCCGGAATGGTCGCTCACAACAACATTTGCGGTGTAGGGCGTGAACAGGACTGGAGCAGCCACAATATTGAGCATGAGCTTTCCGCCCTTTACGATGTGGCACATGGCGCGGGACTGGCCGTGATCATGCCCGCATGGATGAAATATGTTATGCGGCACGATATAAACCGTTTCGCGCAGTTTGCCGTACGCGTATGGGGATGTGATATGAATTTTGGCAACCCAGAAATAACGGCAGCAGAGGGAATCGAACGGTTCCGTATTTTTCTTAATTCCATTGGCATGCCTGCAAGCTTTAAGGATTTGGGCGCTAAAGAAGAAGATATTCCCGAAATGGTAAAGCGTCTGGGCGTTACGGAAGATAATACAATCGGAGGATTTATGAAGCTCGGTCCGAAGGACGTTGAGGCCATTTACCGTCTGGCTTTAGCGTAAACAAAAAAACTGATAAATAACAAAGATTTTGAAGGAGATTGAATTATGGTAGACGTAAAAGGTAAGTGGGCCCTTATTACAGGGGCAAGCAGAGGTATTGGGTATCAAATAGCCCTATATATGGCCAAACGCGGCTGTAACCTTATCTTACATAGCAGAAATTTAGAACATACAAAAAAAGTGGCGGATGAGGTAAAAGCTCTTGGTGTCGATGTGTTTTGTGTTAAAGCAGAGCTTTCTGACAACCATGAGGTAATGGCAATGTTAGATGAAATCGAAACAAAAGGGATACAGATTGATATTGTTTTCAATAACGCCGGATTGCAAATCGCATACAGAACAGATTATTGGCAAACCCCTATTGAAGATTTTGATATCAGCTTTAGAAGCAATTTTACTGCGGCTGCGGCTATCTGTTATAGATTAATCCCCAAGATGATTGAAAGAGGATTTGGACGGGTTATTAACACAACCAGCGGGATTAAAAACGAACCGGAACAAGCCGGATATTCAGCCAGCAAGGCTGCACTTGATAAATTCACACAAGATTTAGGTTATAAACTTGACGGAACCGACATTATAGTCAGCTTAACCGATCCGGGTTGGTGCAGAACTGAATTGGGTGGGCAAAGAGCACCCAATTCAGTGGAAAGCAGCATTCCGGGCGTAGTGGTCGGTGCTTTTGTAGACGACAAAAAGAGCGGGCGTCTATTTGGCGCACAGCTTTTTACGGGTATGACTCTTGAAAATGCGGTAAAAACCGCTGAAGCGATTGACAACAACTATTAAATTGCATGAATTAAGATTAGCCCCTACCCGTCAGTTACACCGAAAGCAAAACACGCACTTCACTTTTGTGGAGTGCGTGTTTCTTTGTGCCTACGTTTTTTACCGCACATTTAATTTGTACTAAAATTGGTTGCAATAGCAACTGTTGACCTTTACAGTTTTATTGTCATATTATGTAGAGATAAGCATAAAGCACAGACAACCAGCCAAATTCTTAATGAAGGACTATCGAATATGGATAAAACGTATTTTCGTGGCTTAACCGGCGATATAGTTACCCCGGAAAGTCCGGAGTATGACAGCGCGAGGCAGGAGTGGAACAGAGCCATCAATAAATTCCCTCTTGTGATTGTATACTGCAATAACAGGTATGACGTTCAAAATGCAATCAGATGGGCCGAGCACAGAAATGTGCAGGTAAGAATACGCTCCGGCGGCCATAACTACGAAGGATATTCTGTCGGCGACGGGGTTTTAGTGATAGATATAAGCCGTATGAACCGGATTTTCCTGGATGCCTCCAGAAACCTGCTTTCGGTTGAGGGCGGAGCGACTAACGAACAAATCTATGATTATGTATCGTCCAAAGGTTATCCGTTCCCCGGCGGAACCTGCCCGACTGTCGCAGTCTCAGGTTTGGCATTGGGCGGAGGCTGGGGACTTTCCTGTCGAAATTTTGGTCTTGCATGTGACAGTTTGACTCAAATTGAGATGATCGATTACAGAGGGCATTTGTTGATCGCAAATTGTTATTGCAATTCCGATTTATTTTGGGCGTGCAGAGGCGGCGGGGGCGGTAATTTCGGTGTCATCGTGTCCATGACCTTTTCATTACCGCCAAAGGTTTATAAGGTTACGCTCGCCGAAATCTATTATCCGGATACAGATACCTGTGAACAGGCGGAGTTTATAAAGATATGGCAGAAATTCTTCGAATACGCTGACCGGAGAATTACTTTGATAGCGAGCATTTATAACGATGAAAGCGATGGCCGGGCGGTTTATTGCCGCGGAATTTTCTATGGCACACCGGATGAAGCGGCTAAGATTCTTAAACCCTTTGGCGCTATAAAAAGTGCTCAGTTTGATTATCATTATCTGACATTCTTACAGGCAATCACAAGAATAGGTGAATCCTATCCGGATTCGCAAAAATTTAAATCCACAGGTCGGTTTGTTCAAAGAAAATACAGGGATGAGGAGCTTGTTAATATTGCGACACTTGTGGACAACCGCCCGGAAGGTTCAGTATATACAGCAATCACTTTATATGCACTCGGCGGGAAGGTCGCGGAACGCAGCAGGAGCGACACGGCTTTTTATTATCGCAGTTCGCGCTATATAATGGGGATTCAGTCCGTTTGGGTTGCTTCGCAGTTTGCGCGGCAAAATGTCGCATGGGTAAATGAACGATTTCAATATTTGAAATCGATTACGAAAGGCTCCTATGTGAATTTCCCCTATAGTAAACTTAGAAATTACCTTGAGGAGTATTACGGCGATAATGTCTACTATCTTGAACTTGTTAACCGCAAATATGACCCTTATAACTTCTTCAAGTTTCCCCAGTCTTTATACTCAGGAGAAAGAATGCCTTCGGACGGATATCTCTACAGCTATTCCGGTTAAGCTTTAAACTCAATAAATTTTCTTATTTTCGGCGGAGCCGGGAATAAGAAAATTATCCTTTCCCTATCTTAATTGGAATTGCTAATGTATCGTCTGCCAAGCAGAACCACTGCCGGCTTCAATCGGTAGTGGTTCTGTTTGCGGCGATTCATTTCTTGACACCGTCAAGCCGAAAATAAAATGTCGCTCCTTTTTCCATTTCTCCGGTCATCCAAACCGATCCCCCGTGGCGCTGTATAATCCGCTGCGCTATAGCAAGTCCGGCACCGGTGCCTTCAAATTCATTCTGAGAATGAAGGCGCTGAAACACTTTGAAAAGCTTTTCGGAATAACGCATGTCGAAGCCTGCGCCGTTGTCCCGTACGAATACGGTAACCATATTTCCGTCATATTCCGAACCGACGCTTATGACAGCATTTTCTTTTTTTCGGGTATACTTGATCGCATTAGACAGCACATTGGCGATAAGCTGCCTGATCATGATCCGGTCGGCAGATACCAAAGGAATTTTTTCAACCGCAAACTGAATTTTTCTGTTCGGTGAAAGGCGCATGAGTTCTTCGAAAACCTCATGAAAAAGTTCATTAAGATCAATCGGCTCAATTTTCAGGCTCATATCGCTGAACCTTGCAAATTCAAGCAGCCGATTGACAAGAAGTACGATTTCAGAAGATTTATTCTGAATATGCCCGACCAGTTCGTTCCCTTCTTCACCGAGCTTATCATAAAAATCCTGCACAAGATATTCGCTGAGTTTCTGTATGGAAAGAAGAGGCGCTTTCAGATCATGTGCAACGGTATAGCAAAAGCTGTCAAGCTCCTTGTATGATTTTTCAAGTTCCTTTGCCTGACGGCGTATTTTAATATGCGCGTTTACTCTGGCAAGCAGCTCGACGGACTTGAAAGGTTTTGTTACATAGTCCTGCGCACCAAGCGCAAAGGCTTTTTGTATACTTGCTTCATCGTTGCTCGCTGTAAAAAAAATGATTGGAATTCTGGATGTACCATCATCCTCTTTAATACGGCGGCATACCTCAAAGCCGTCCATTTCAGGCATATAAACATCAAGCAGAATAAGGTCAGGCTTTGATCTTTTCAGAAGCTCAAGGGCTCTTGCGCCGTCACGTGCCAGCTGTGCCTTAAATCCGTTTTGGTATAACATATGGGCAACGGCTTCAATTTGTTCCGGCGAGTCGTCAACTACAAGAATGCTGCCTTTCGCTGTTTTCGAATCCATTCGATTATCTCCGTAAAAATTATTTATAATTATGCTCTGCCGTTCTCAATTGCAATTTTAATAATATTTATATATAATTTAATTATAGCAATCTAGTTTTTAAAAAGAAAATGAGATTTTAGCTTTTATTATAATACTACACAAAACTTATAGCAAGATATGCAAAGGTGCATCTTCGAAAGGGAGGGTGTATTTTTTTATGCGAAAAAGCAAGGGAATCCGTCAGTCAACAATGAATTTCTGCATTCTGGGCATATTTTTTTTGATTGTTCTGATGCTGATTGGTGATGAATTCTTCATGACGCAGAGTATTAGCGCAGAACAGACAGCAGAGACGAGAAGGGCTGAGTTCAAACAGCTTGGTGAAGATCTCGCAAACGCATCAGATTATCTGACCAATGAGGCTCGCGAATTTGCTATAACCGGAAACGTTCAGCACATGTATAACTACTGGAAAGAAATTGATGTGACGCGAACGCGAAATCTTGTGATCGAACAGCTTAAAAAGAATGACCCGTCCACCACTGAGCAGGAGTTTTTATCCAACGCGAAAAAACATTCCGACGATCTGACCGAGACCGAACGCCGTTCAATGCGGCTGGTGCTTGAATCGATGGGCTTTTCACAAAGTGCCATAACCCAGAAGGAAGTGGCGGATTATACACTCACTCCCCAGGACGAAGAGCTGTCAAAATCCGAAAAGTTGGAAGAAGCACGGGCCATCATGTTTGACGACAGCTATCAGCAGGCAAAGGACAACATCATGTCCCCCATCGCCGAATTCAAAACCGTTATGAACGAAAGATTAGACAAGGAAATGAAAACCGCACAGCGCAATACGGAAAATGCAGCCATACTGCAAATGGTGCTGTCTTTTGTTGTTATTATCGCAATCGGAGTAATTCTGCGGCTTTTTTTCAGACAGGTGACAAGCCCTATTCAGGACTACGCGCTGAGCCTACATAATTCTGACATAAAAGGTGGAACCTTTCATCTGATACCTAAGGGAACGCAGGAAATTCGAATACTTGCCAATAATTTTAATGTGCTTTATGATTCAATTCAAAGCGAGGTTTGCCTGAGAAGGCAAGCTGAGCAGACCATGCGCGAGGCAAAAGAAGAAGCCGAGCGTGCGAACGGCGCGAAGAGCGAATTTCTCGCCAGCATGAGCCATGAAATAAGAACGCCGATCAACGCGATTACCGGTTACGGCTATATGCTGAAAAGCTGTGATTTGGGTCAAAAGCAGGCAGAATATGTAGATCGGATTAATCTTTCGACCAAAAATCTTCTGTCTATCGTCAATGACATACTGGATTTTACAAAGATTGAAGCCGGTAAGCTGTCACTTGAAAATATCCCGTTCGATCTTTTCAAAGTGCTTCGTGACTGCTGTACAATGCTTGAGGTTGAGGCGCTTCGCAAAGGGCTTTCCCTTCGGCTTGATGTTGCCGAGGGCGTGCCGCAATTCGTACTGGGTGATTCCACAAGGCTCCGTCAGGTTCTGCTTAACCTTTTGGGAAATGCCATAAAGTTTACTGGACAAGGCGGTGTGATCTTAAAAGCGGAATCTGAAGTGAATACTGCGGACAGATTCCGCCTTCATTTCAGTGTGATTGATACAGGAATCGGCGTTACCGAAGAACAGAAATCACGGTTGTTTGAGGTTTTTACACAGGGAGATGCTTCAACCACCAGAAAATATGGGGGAACCGGACTTGGGCTTGCCATAAGCAAACAAATTGTGGATCTGATGGGCGGTACAATCGGCGTTGAAAGTACCCCCGGCGAAGGCTCAAACTTTCAGTTTTATGTCACCTTGAAAGAAACAGAAGCAATTTTAGTAGAAAGCAGCGACACTGATTGCAGCACTGACAGCAACGTGATACGATCTCGCCTTGCAAAGCGACGCGTACTGCTCGTTGAAGATAATGATATAAACCGGGAGATGACTTCAGAAATCCTTTTAAATCTCGATATGGATGTTGATACCGCCAGCGGCGGCGAAGAAGCAGTCGCAAAAGCGAAGTGCAACGATTATGAGATCATTTTCATGGATATCCGCATGCCGGTTGTCGACGGTTATGAGGCGACACGCAGAATACGGGCCGTTGAAAAGAAGCATACGCTGATTGCCGCCCTGTCTGCGGACGCTGTGGAAGGCGTTAAGCAAAAGGTAATAGATGCCGGAATGGATCTCTATCTGACGAAACCGCTCGACCCCGATAAAATATTCCGTGCGGTTTCACAGCTTTTTCCCGAAATCGAACTCAATGAAACGGCTACTGAAAAAAAGAAGGAAGAAAATAAACCGGCCTCAGAAATTCTTGACGTAGCCAAGGCTCTGAACAGCCTTGGCAGCAGCCATGCTACTTATCACCGCATTCTTTCAAAGTTTGTCAATGATAACAGAGATACTGCTGAGAATCTCCGTGAAACCATGAAGTCAGGTGACATGGCAAAAGCGCGTCAGATTGCACATGATTTAAAGGGAATCGCGGGTTATCTTGGTTCCGGAATGCTGATGGAAGAGGCGGCGTGGTTTATCGAAAAGATTGACAGCGGTGCCTGCTGCTCCTGCATGCCGCTTTGCAATGCGCTTGCGCTGACTATGCGCGAATCAGAGAATGTTTATAAAGAAATGGCTGAAACCGCAGAATCGGAAAACTTGGAAATAGACATTTCCGAGCCTCTCTCGATTGATAAACTGTCGGTAATGTTTGAGAACGGGGACATTGAGGCACAGATGATTTATCGCCAAAGGCATGAAGAAATTCGGACTTTGCTTGGTGGAGAAGGCATGAATATACTTGACAATGCAGTTGATAATATCCGTTTTGACGAGGCCGCAACAATATTAAAGCGTTTTATCGCAATTTAACAGCCAACGGGAAAAAAATAAAACTCTTTTTTTAAAAATTGCTATAGTAGCGAGAAAGGATTAAGAATGTATACTGTACTGCTTGTTGATGATGACCGTTCCATGCTGTATATGCTTCGGCGATATAAAGGGTGGAGTGAGCACGGGTTTGTCATTTCGGGGGAAGCCTGTGACGGCCGGGAAGCCCTTGCTCTATTGAACGAAAAGAAAATCGATCTGATCTTATCGGATATAAAAATGCCCGGAATGGACGGAATGGAACTTGTCAAGGAACTCTCAAGATTAGAAATAGACTGTACCGTGGTTTTTTTGAGCACAGTCGGGGATTTTGAACATGCAAGGCAAGGAATTCGCCTCGGGGTTTTTGATTATCTGTTGAAGCCTTTTGATGAGCAAGCCATCGGCGACGTTTTGAACCGTGTGAAAGATCAGCTTGACGAACAATACCTGCATGAAGCAAAGAGCAAATTTGAAAAGCGCAAATCTGAGGATATTTTGGGACTCTATGTTCCGAGAGAGGCTGTTGCAGAGCTTTCCTCCGCACTGCTTTCTGGAAACCGTGATGATACGATGCTGGCAGCGGAAAAAACATACGATGAAATCCTCAAGGTTTTCGGTGAGGACGATCTCAAAACGGAGGCACTCATTCAGGTCGTACTTGTCAATACCGGTGAGAAAATATGTTCGGCAAACCCGTTTATCTCGAAGGTTGAGAAGCTTACGTTTGAAAACATCTTTCAGCAGTCCTGCGGGAACGCTGATCAGCGCAGGCATGCTTTTCTATCCCAGATTGCAAGGCTGTCCGATATTGTGCAAAAATATGAACTTGAACGCAAGGAAAGCGTAATCCGTTCAATCTGTACTTTTGTGCTGGACCATGCGGAAGAGCCGCTGACACTTGAGGCAGTGGCCAATGAGGTGCATTTTCGGGGGGACTATGTCGGAAAACTTTTCAAGAAGAAGACGGGTCGGAGACTCAGTGAGTACATAACCGCTATAAAAATGGAACACGCAAAATACCTTTTGCGAACCGGTGACTATAAAAATTATGAACTCTGCGAAAAACTCAGTTATAACGACTCAGACTATTTTTGCAGCCTTTTCAAAAAACATACGGGAATGACTCCAAATGAGTATAAAAATTGTGTTTGAAGTTTTTGAATAAATTCAAGGAGAATTATTCAATATCTCAATGAATATTCCACTTTTACGGATGAAATCTTATAAAATTTGCAACTTTGCATTTTTTTCGGGTAAAAACGCGGATTTGTCGGGATTACTTTGCAGCCGCTGCGGTGTATGATATATGCACAGGATAAAACGCAGTGATATTGCAAAGGCGCATGTTCATCAGAACCGAAAGGTTGAGGATGATGCATGCGCCTTTTTCTATGTCAACTGCACCAAGCTTACCGGATTTCAATGCGGCCGCAAAGGAAATTCGCAGAAAAGGAAAATCTCAGTTTTATCAGAATGATATCTAATGGAAGAGGGGTTTTAGTATGAAAACAAAGAAAAAATCAGCTGCAATAAGAGCTGTTTCAGTTATTGCCGCTGCCGGTATCATGGCAGGAATGCTTGGAGGCTGCAGCGGTTCAGCGCTGGGCGGCGGCACATCAAGCTCAACATCAAGCAAGTCGCCAGATACATCAAGCACAATCAAAGTCGGTATTCTTCATTCGCTCAGCGGTACAATGGCAATCAGCGAGGTTTCTGTTCGCGATGCCGAGCTTATGGCAATTAACGAGATTAATGCAAAAG
>DBTI01000201.1 GCA_002306975.1 Ruminococcaceae bacterium UBA1320 | reverse complement strand
ACTCGCACAGGTGCAGACGAGGAGGATGAACTGGTGTGCTGCGCCTCCACCGCTTTTGCCGGATTGTCTATTCCAAGAAGCGGAATGCAAAAAACAAGCGCTATGAGAACGGCCGCGAAAGTGATAAAATTAAATTTAAAAAAACCGTGCATTTCGGCCTCCCGCCACACGCATAAAGCGGCGGCACTTAATCCCTTTTATCGACAAGCTGGCCGCTTGCTAAGTTATACATATCATTGCTGTATTTCAAAAGACCGGCAGCTTTTTTTTGATAATCGGACGCAGTTTGCCCGTATTCTTTGGCGAGCTTGCTGATTATAAGGCATGCTTTTTTATCAAGTGATAAAATCTGATTGACCAAAGCCTGACGTTCCTCTGAACGCGTACCGATTACACCGCCGGCCGATTTGATCGTTTCAATAGATAGCTGACGACTTTCAAGCTGACGCCCAATCTCATCGGAATTTCCCAGCTCTGCCGCTGATAATAAAGCTTTTGTATACTCAAGCAGTTCTTTTAACTGTGAATCGCTTGCTCCAGCGCTCAAATCGGCGCCTCCTTTATATAGACTGCGATTTTTTGCTTCGTCTTACGGCTTCAATCCATGTATCGCGAAGACCGGAAAGCATTTCAGAGATTTCCTCCAATATTGCTTTATCTTTTTTCAGATTGGCCTCTAACATGCGTTTTAGCATATATGAGTAAAGATTTCTAAGTTGAGCAGCGATTTCATACTGCATATCGAGACATTTGTTAAGAGTTGTGATAATAACCTGACTCTTTTTAATGTTTTCGTTAGCGGTAGCATAATTTTTTTCGTCTATTGCTTTTATTGCCCTTCTTAAAGATACCGAAGCCTCATTGAAAAGCTTGCCGACAAGTTCTTGATTATTGCTCGTTTCAAGGTCCTGCTGCTTATAAAGCTCATAAGGATTCATATTCATTACGAATTCCCCATCATTGATGAAATAATCGAGCTTTGAGAATTTGCCTGAGACATAAATGACTCAAGCTGTGAAAATTCATTGTAATAGAACGTCTTCTTATCCTCAAGCTGGGCTTTTAATGTTGTAATGGTAGAGTTGATATCTTTCAGTTGATCAAAAATCTGATTATCATACTGGGTGGAATCTCCGATTATACCTGCGATTTGCAAGAGAGAGCCTTTAGTGCCGGTTGTACCCGCAACACCGCTAATAAGATCGTTAAGATTGTCGACAAGGCCTTCTTCTGACTTTCTGTTTTGTTGGGCCTTTATTTCGTCCGGCGTCGTAGGATTTATGTCATATATAATGTTCGATGACTTGGTGAAAAGCTCTTTAATCTGTTCCGCATTAGTTGACAACGCGTTTTCAAACTTCGCCTCATCCTCAGGCTTTATCTCGAGCTTGCCATAATCGGCATAATCATCGCTCGTGGTAACACCAATGCTATAAAGCGATATATTGTTTCCGTCAGCAGTTGTCACTGTTTTGTACAAAGCCGACCTGATACTGTCGGCCAGGCTTTGCAGCGTGCTGTCGTTATACAGCATACCCTGCTGGGCTTTTTTATTCCAGTCATCAATCTGATCCTGAGTCATCGACGTCTTTTGTGCGTCTGTCAGCGGAGGATAGTCTTTGTCAGCCTGTGTAGTGGTTTGCGCATGTAAAGCATCCAAAAGGGTGTTGTATGCGGAAATGAAAGAGTTTATTCCGTCTTTCAGCTTTGTAGAATCTTGTTGAAACGTCAGATTCACTGTTTGTGCATCCGACGGGGTTACTGCGGAATTTATTGTATAGGTAACGCCGCTTATTGTAAATGTATTAGAGGAACGTGTATAATCCGTACCGGTACTGCTGCCGTTACTTTTGATATTGATAATAGCGTCGTCGCCGGAATCTAAAGTATCTGTAATCTTAAGTGCGCCGAAAAAGCCTGACGTGTCCCCCGTAAGATCAACCTTACCGGATGATCCGCTTTGGGTTGCCATCATTGTGATTGAGTCTGTTGTGCTGTCATAGCTTATCTTAACTCCGGCGTTTGAATTGTTTATGGCAGCAAAAGCCGCGGCAACTGTCGTATTATCAGTGCCGAGTTTTATATCTGTTCCGTTTATGTTCGCGTGTATGTACCCATCAGCATCTCTGGTGGTAGTAAGACCGCTCAACTGGCTCAGCGAAGTCGTGTTTACATTTAGGCGGTTGCTCTGACCGCTTGTGATGCCAAGAGCAGAAAGAGGTTTACTACTGATATCGCTTGTTGATATAGTCGCTTCTTTTGCATCTGTGCCGGTGCCATCTTTAATAGACAGCTTTCCGTCACTGCCGATTGTCGCGGTAAGACCGGAAGAAGGAAAATCAGTGGCAAGCTGTGCGTTGATATTCGCGAGGATTTTATCGGTAGAACTTAAATCATCACTTGATGAAAAAGTTAACGTTTTAGTCGAATCACCAAAAGTTACGGACATTGTCGGGGGCGGGGAAGTTTTTGTATATTCACCAAGCATTCTTACATCAAAGGTGGTAGCCGCTGATGTAATTCCGACAGTTGACGTATAGCCGCCCTGTGAACTTAATACAAGCTTGCCGTTAACACTTGACGCTGCGACCTTACATACGGCGTCGCCGGAGCCGCTGGCAGGCGTTACTTTTCCGAAAGCGGAGGCGAGCTTTTCATTGAACTTGGAAACAAAATCGTCACCTGACGACATTGCGTTAAGTTCATCTGAACTGAAAGAGATATTCTTGGTTAGGCCGTCAACCGTAACGTTAAATGAAGGAGCCGCATCGCCAAGACCTTTTGCTGTCGCGGCGTAGCTTTTAAGCAGATCAAGTGAATCCGCCAAATTCATACTCCCGGTTATATCTCCGCCGACTTTGGAGCCGGAGAGCACTGCGGTTGTCGCGCTTTGCTTGATTGTGACAACCTGAGCCAAGCCGTTAGCGTCAGAGTTTGCCGACACCGTCAGAAGAGTGCTGTTGGAATTTGTCGCCTTAAACGCGGTGTACATATCATTGTACGCCATTGATGTGCTTGGGCCAACCTTAAGATAAGCATTTTCAAAATCATTAAGTTTCTGTATTATATCTCTATACGCAGACTGCTTCCATTGAAGCTGTTGCTGCTGCTGCATTACCTTGTCTATCTTGGACTGCTGTTTTGTGATTAATCCACTAACTATAGAATCTACATCAAGACCAGATGCGAGGCCCCAATAACGTCCGTTACTTATTGTGCTTGATGTACTGCTTGTGCTCGTGTTGTTGACACTGGCCATTAAAATGCACCTCTTTTATACTTTTTTATCTACATTATATCCGACATTTTTCCAAATCTGTGCTATTGAATCAAGAATTTTCTCGGGCGGAACCTCGCGAACAATCTTACCGGTGTTGTTATCAACTATTTGAATCATTATCTGACCGGTGCCCTTATGTTTTTTGAAGATAAGCTTGGTATTATCTGCCTGGAGGACTTTATTATCCTTGACTTCCTGCTCTTTTGGCTTTTCTTTAGTATTTTTTAGTGTTTCCTTTTTTTTGCCGCCCGTGACGCCGTTAACAGCGGTATCCGACTGCTTGACTTCCGCTTTTTTGGCATCGGCAGAGACAGAGGTAATGGCTGCATTCTGAGTAGCCATAGCCCAATTGTCTGAACTGTTTGTATAATTTGCCCCGTTTAATCCATTTAACTGCATAACTGTCACCCCAGATTATAAAACTCTACTTATTCTTCTCTATCAAAATTATCGACACAAAAA
Source organism: Ruminococcaceae bacterium UBA1320 (assembly GCA_002306975.1). GTDB lineage: Bacteria > Bacillota > Clostridia > Oscillospirales > Ethanoligenentaceae > Ruminiclostridium_D. Next base: position 13,212 of record DBTI01000201.1, on the reverse strand, counting down.
TAAAAATCTTTATAACCTAAAGGCCAACATATTTAAAAAACATTTAAAAAATCAAATAAATTTCTTTTCTCTTAGATAATCAAGCAATTCACCGGCTATCGAACCAAGCGGACATTGCTTTTCGACCGCGCCGATATTATAGGCAACCATGGGCATGCCGTAAACCACAGCTGTTTTTTCATCCTGACCAATTGTATACGCGCCGTTTTTGCGCATTTCCAAAAGACCTTTTGCGCCGTCATTGCCCATTCCTGTCAAAATGATGCCTATCGCCTTGTCTTTTGCGGTGTGCGCGACCGATTCAAACATAACGTCGACTGACGGCGCGTGCCCGTTAACCTTTTCGCCCTCAAAACATTTAACAAAATAACCGCTGCGGTCTTTGATAACCTGAAGCTGAAAACTGCCGGGCGCGATAAGTGCAAGACCCGGGCGCACCGTATCGCCGGTTTGCGCTTCTTTAACCTCAATTTTGCAGATGTTGTTCAAGCGTTCGGCGTACATTTTTGTAAAAACTGGCGGCATGTGCTGAACGATCACTATCCCCGGCATTTCCCTCGGCAATTCCTTAATCACCTCAAGTGTTGCCTCGGTTCCTCCGGTGGAGGCGCCTATTGCTATGATTACATCGTTTTTTGCCTTTACGACTCCGCTTGCGCTGTCTGTCGCCTCAGGCACAAAGGTGTGTTTTAATTTGCCGACCTTTGCCGTTGAGGCTATTTTAACCTTAATAATAAGCTCATTGATAAAGGAATCTGTGCCTGTTCCGGCGTTGCTCGGTTTTCCGACAAAATCAACCGCACCGGCTTTTAACGCGTCAAATACTGTTTCTGTGGCGCTGCTGACCATAACAACCGGCATGGGGTATTGCGGCATCAGCTTTTTGACAAACTCAACGCCGTTCATTCTTGGCATTTCAACATCAAGCGTCATAACGTCAGGCTGAAGCTCTAGGATTTTATCCCTCGCCATATAAGCGTCTACAGCGGTTCCTACTACCTCTATACCAGCATCTCTGGAAAGCCCTTTTACAATGGTTTCTCTGAAAATGAGAGAATCATCAACAACAAGGACTCTTATTTTCTTTTTTATATTCATTTGAAGACCCCCATTTTGCAGCGCATACTAAGTATTTTCCAAATGCGTTGAACGCGAGACTGTTAAACCTACTGCGGCAAGGGTAAAAACACCCGCGAAGTATCTACCCAAAATATCAAATTTTGCGGTAAAGCGCAGGCATTATGTATTTATACCTTGTTGAGTCTCTGTTTACCGACTCTGAGTGACCGATAAACAGATAACCACCCGGTTCTGTACTATCATAAAATTTTTCAACCAAAGCGTCTTTTGTGGGTTGGTCAAAATAAATCATTACATTACGGCAAAAAATAATATGGAATTTCTTTTTAAACGGAAATTCCTGGTTCATCAAATTAAAAACACGGAAGATCACGTTGTTCTTAATGTTTTGCTTCACTTTGTAATTGGTTTCATTGCCCGCCATTTTTTCAAAATAATTAAGCTTCCACATTGATGGAATTTCTTTTATTGCCTCTTCGGAGTAAATACCGTGGCGTGCAATTTCAAGGGCGCGATTGGATATATCTGTCGCAAGTATCTGGGTATCCCACATCATTTGGTTTGAAAAATAGTCCTGCATGATCATTTCAAGGGTATATGGTTCTTCACCCGTTGAACAGCCTGCGCTCCATACCCTTAAATCGCGGTCCTTTACCGTTTCGGCAAGATAGGGCAACACAGTGTCACGCACATAATCAAAATGCTTTGATTCGCGCATGAAATATGTATGGTTGGTTGTCAGCTTATTGATTAATATGATGATTTCCTCACCGGTTTTGTCATTAAAAACATATTCGAGATAGTCGCTGAAGCTGTCAAAGCCTTTTTCTAAAATTATATTACTGAGACGTCCTTCTATAAGCGTTCGTTTTTGAGTTAGATTTATTCCATAGTTGCTTTTTATAAATTGCGTAAGCGTACTGAAATCGCCATCATTAATTGAAATCATTTATAGACCTCACCATACATTATAGCAATTACATTTTCAAAAAGAATAATCAGGGCGGATGCTTTTCCCCCGCAAAAAGCAATTTTTTCTTTTTTAAAACTGCTATAATTAAATTTATTTTAGATTATATATATAAATATTATATATATAGATGCGCCACTTTGCAAACTGTTTATTTGAATTAATAATTATTATATATTTTTATACCATTAGTAATATTATGTTAATATACTATTTCCCTCTGCCTAGAATTATCGACAAAAGGAACTGCCTCTATGAAAACGGAGACAGTTCCTTGAATTGCACTATAGGTTTAGTTTATTTTTTTGTGCTCTTTATGGCAGTGGCGGGGTTTCGCCTCATAACCTGACTGGCAGAGGTAATCGGCTCGAAGGTATAGCCCATTGCGCGAAGCTGCTTTATAATTTCCGGTACTGCGGCGACTGAGCTTGCGTGAGGCTCGGAATCGTGCAGCAGGATAATCGCGGACTTACGGTATCTGCATTCATCTACTATATCTTTTACAATGGTGTCTTTTGATGGCACCGGGATTACGGCGTCCATACCGCCAACGTTCCAGTCAACAGGTGTCGTGCCGCCCTTTAAAACATCCTGCAAAATCTTCGGCATTATCGGTTTGCCTTTGTTTATTGTAAGTGAAACCGTGTTGTCTGTTCCGCCGGGAAAGCGTGAAAACTTAGGTTCAACCCCGGTTGCGGAAACTATCATATTTTTCATTTTATTAAAGTCATCAAAAAAATTGCTTTCACTCGCGTATATGTAATTATAATTATGAGACCACGAGTGGATTCCTATTGTATGCCCCTCGTCAACTTCCCTTTTCATCAGCGCGCGTCTTTCCGGCGTATCCTTGGATTGCGCAATGACAAAGAAGGTAGCCTTTACTTTGTTTTGTTTTAATATGTCTAAAAGCTGCGAGGTGTTATATGAAGGTCCATCGTCAAAGGTAAGAAAGGCTGTCTTTTTCCCGGCTATATCGGCAGGTGTGGTTGGAGTTCCATTTGTTTGAGGCAGCGTCTGTGCCTGCTCATCCGCTTTATCGGACGACTCGTCATTTGTCTGCACGGTACCCTGCGCGGTAACTGTCGGTATCTTTGCCGTTTCAGATGTTTCCGCTTTTTCAAGCTTTGAATTTAATGTCTGGATCTGCTCTGAAAGGTTTTTATTCTGCGTTTCAAGCGAGGACACTTTCCCTTCAAGCGAAAAGCATTTCAAGCTTTGAAGTACAGAGAATGTGCCAAACGCAACAGCAAGCACACCTGTCGTAATAACAACTGCCGCAAATAATTTTTTCCCCATAATTGATATCCCCTTTACAGCAGAAAACTTCGGTGTCTATATATTCTTTATAGCAATCATATTTTTAAAAAGAGAAAATCATGGTATGTTTCCTGCACGTCTACGGCGAGGAGAAACAAAAACAATTTCTCTTCTTTTTTAAATCGCTTTAGCTTAGCTTCATTATATTCTAATCTGTGGTATAAATAAATCGGTATAATAAAGAATTAACCACTTCGTTTTTGATTTGTAATAATTATATCGAGTGGCTCATAGAAGAAAGCATAAATCTCAAATTTGATTGATACCCACTTAACCACTTGTCTATAATAATCATTCATACTATAATAATTTAATATCACTGATAACGGTTGGAGGAAATTTATGAATTTTATAGAAATAACCATTTTTACAACTCACGACGGAATTGAGCCTGTCACTGGAAGGCTTTACACCCTTGGCATAAACGGCGTTCAGATAGAAGACAAAGCTGATTTCGATGAACTTATCGAGACAAACGAACCGAACTGGGGCGCTATAGATGAAAAATTGGTGAAAAGCGTGCCGGACGAAACAAAAGTCAAGGCCTATGTCGCCGACAATGTAACCGGCAACGAAACACTGCAGTATATTAAAACAAGCATAGCGGAGCTCAAGAGATTTGACGCTGATAACGCTTTTGGCAGGCTTGAAATAGAGCTTTCCGGCACTTCGGAAGAAGGCTGGGCCGATAACTGGAAACAGTACTATAAGCCGACCCGGATCGGCAACCGTGTGGTTATCGTACCGGAATGGGAAGATTATAAGGCCGGTGTCGGCGATACTGTTGTGAAAATGGATCCGGGCGCCGCTTTTGGAACAGGAACACATGAGACAACCCGCCTCTGCATCGAGTTTTTAGAAGAATTTGTAACCAAAAGCACCCGTTTGCTTGATATAGGGACCGGAAGCGGAATTCTCGCCGTTACGGCGCTGGCGCTTGGCGCGAAAAGCGCGTTCGGCGTTGACATTGACGAGCTCGCCACAAAGGTGGCGCTTGAAAACGCACAACTCAACGGAGTTGAGACAAGGCTTATCACACGACGCGGCAATCTTGCCGAAAACGTTGACGGCACATATAATCTTATCACCGCCAACATTGTAGCCGACGTCATAATGCTCCTCGCGCCCGACGTGCCGCGCCATTTGGCGCAGGGCGGCATATTTATCGCCTCGGGCATAATCGCCCCGCGTGAAGAAGAGGTGCGTAAGGAGCTGGCTCGCAACGGACTTATTGTATTCAATTCAAAGAACCAGAAAAACTGGGTCTCCCTTGCGTGCAAGAGAAAGTAAGGTACAGCCAATACCAATTAAGATAAGAAAATTTATTGAGTTTCAATCTTAGCTGGAATAGCTGTAGATATTTGTTCTAAAACAAGACAATAAAAAGCCGTGAAGTCAACCGCGGCATAGGAGGCAGTTTCTTCAGTAATGCCAAAATTTTTTATGGAGTCAAATAACGCCGCGGAAATTGAAAGCGGCCCGTTTATTATAACGGGAGAGGACGCCGCGCATATAGCGCGCGTACTCCGCATGAAGGCGGGCGAGCAATTGACTGTCTGCGACTGCCGGGGATTTGATTATTTTTGTGAAATAGTTGAAACAAGGCCGGAAGCCGTATCGTTAAGGCTGCTTGAAAAGCGTAAGTCTGTTTCGGAACCAGGCGTAAAGGTCACGCTCTATCAAGGGTTGCCCAAAGGCGACAAGATGGATCTTATCGTACAAAAAAGCGTTGAGCTTGGCGTTACGGAAATTGTGCCGGTAATTACGCTGCGCAGCGTTTCAAGACCGGACGGCAAATCACTGAGCAAAAAGGTGGAGCGTTGGAACCGCATTGCCGCCGAAGCGGCAAAACAAAGCGGACGCGGAATTTTGCCGGAGGTTAAACCCGCTGTTGATTTTGAAAAAGCTATAAGCGCGATGGCGGCGCATGAGCTGTCGCTCATACTTTATGAGCAAAACGGCGGTTCTCTGCGCGAACACCTTAAAAATGTTCCGCAAAGCGTCGGCGTTTTGATAGGGCCAGAGGGCGGTTTTGATATTACGGAAGCGGAATACGCGCGCAGTCACGGCGTTGAGACGGCAGGCATGGGGCCGCGGATTCTTCGCACCGAAACAGCGCCGCTGTGCGCCCTGTCGGTTATCATGTACGCAAGCGGAAATTTATAAACCATGACAACAACAAAGTTTATGCGGAATAATTTTAATATCTTCCCCAGCCTTCGGCTGAGAAAGATATTATCCCTCTTCCGGTAAATTAACACCGGAAAACAAAAAGCCCGCCTTTCGGCGGGTTTTTTATTGTCTTAACGATATTTTATATAAACTCTAATTTTAAGGCGACAGCCTTAATTATGAACCTGAAGTATCTTCTGTAAGGTCAAGCTTCTTGGGGCTGTATTTATCCTGCATACTGCTGTTTACATTGAAAGTTTCTTTAGATACCATGTCGGTTATGAGGGTGTTAAACTCCGTACCCTTCATTGCCGCTAGCACTTCTGATTTCATGCTGTCATCAAAGGAAGTAGCCTTGGGGTCTGTTTTAAGCTTATATTCAATAAACCAGCCCATGTCAGACTCCGCCATGCCGACTTCGCCCTCTTTCAGGCTAAAGCCAAGGTCGGTGAACTTTTGGTCATAGCTTGAATTTGCAGCAGAATCTTTGCTGAATATATAGCCATCGGCAGCTTCGCCGGTATCCTCGTTATAACTTTTGACAAAAGTATCAAAGCTCTTCACATCGGCTTTTGCCTTTGCATATGCCTCGTTTGCCTTTGTTTTCGCTGCGGCAAGCTTGTCGGCCGGAAGCGCCGCATAGGTGCTTGTGTCAATCTTTGCAACGAATATCTGCTTTACATGCACATAGTTTTTGGTGTAATAATCATCAATCTGGCTTTCAGGAACTGCCTTGTCGCCTTTTGCTCCGTAATAGGAATCAAAAAGCGCCTGCTGAAGATACATATCGTTTGATATGCGCTCTATTGCAGTCTGATCAACACCGTTTTTCTTCAATAGACTTGAATATGTTGTGTAGTTCGATGATGCATAGCTTTTCGCGGACGTCGACTGATCCGAAGTAAGTGCGACCTTGCGGGAAGCAGACAGCTTTTCAATTACAGCAAGCTGTTTGCAGGAATTGATTGCGTTGTTCATTGCCCATGTAACCGCATTCGTGTTCTCAATTTTTTGTGACCAAATATCAGTTGAACTAGAAGCAGACGAATTTGCCGCCTGCGCCTGAACAGTGCTTGCGTTGCTTAAAAGATAATAAAGATAAACGCCGTTGGGAATGGTAACATTGCTGTCTTTTACAGCCCATGAAGTATCCGCACAGCCGGTAAGCGAAAAGCCGACTGCCAAAGCACAAATAAACGCGAAGATCTTAATTTTCTTCAACCTTTTTTCCTCCTTAGCGTGTTACCCAACGACTATTCTCCACCAAAAAAGGAGATAACAGTTGAGACAATAAAAATTATATACCACATTAAAGACAAAGTCTATATAAAATTTGTTAAATTTATTGTGCAAAACCTTGTCGGACAAGTACTCCAGAAAATTGTATGCACGCAATTTTATAATTATGCTGCTGATTAACCCTATTCCGGTGTGTATTGACTGATTTGCAATGCCGTGTTATAGTGATTTTATATGTCACAGCAATCCCAATTAAGATAAGAAAATTTATTGGGTTTCAATCTTAACCGGAATAGCTGTAGAGTAGAAAGGTGCGGATTGAATTAATGCTTTATCGGCTTAACATGACGCTGTTATATATAAGACCGTCTTCAAAATTTTATTATGTAATACTTGCAGTTATCGCGCTTATTGTGGCGGCAATTGCTTTTGTGGTTATCGTAAAAACACATGTACATAAGTAATTCATGACGGCGCGGGAATCTGCTATTTTTAGCTGCATTTATTTGCCGTCATAATATAACAAACAGTCTGCAAAGGGGAAATAAAAATGATAATAATCGGTGAAAAAATCAACAGCTCAATTCCATCGTCAAAGGCTATGATAGAAGCAAAGGATGCGCAGGCGATAAGTGAACTTGCAACCGCACAGCGGGAAGCAGGCGCTGCTTTTATCGATATCAACGCCGGTATGTTCATGTCGAAAGAGCCGGAATATCTCTCGTTTTTGGCACAGACAGTGGGGAAAGAGCTGTCGCTGCCCATATCGGTTGATACGCCGAGCGTCTCTGCCGCGAGCGCCGCACTTAAAGCGGCAGGCAGCAAGGGCAATCTTATAAACTCCGTAACAATTGAGAAAGACCGGCTTGAGGGTATGACGGAGCTTGCCTGTGAATATGGCTGCAGCGTCGTCGCGCTCTGTTCACCGGAATCGGGCATGGAGGATTCACTTGAAACGCGGCTTTTGATCGCGGACAGGCTTGTAAACCACTTGACCGCTAAGGGAATTTCCCTCAGTGACATTTTCATTGATCCGATGTTAAAGCCAATCGGCGCACAGGACACCGCAGGTCTTGAAGCGCTTGAAACAATACGCAGGCTGCACGAGCTGCTCCCCGACTGCCACATTTCGTGCGGGCTTTCCAATTTATCATTCGGGCTGCCAAAACGCCGCCTTTTGAACCGCGCCTTTGCGGTTGCGGCTATTGTCGCCGGCCTTGACGCCGCCATTGCCGATCCGCTTGACAAAACGCTCTCCGGCCTTGCCGCGGCGGCTGAGGTTATCGCAGGGCGCGATGAATACTGCATTGAATACATCGGCAAGTGCCGCAGCGGCGAAATTGACGTCTGATCCCGCAAACGCCCATCTTTCAACAGGGCGTTAAGCAACAACTTATATCAGCAAAACGGGTTGCCTCAAGAACAAATTGAGACAACCCGTTTGTTTTTTATTTAATAATATGAATCAAATTTAATGCCGCGAGCGTAATAAACAGAACGCCTACAATTAAGCGATAATAAGCAAAGCCCCTCATCGACTTGTGTTTGATAAAGTTCATAAACTTTTTGACAACAACAAGAGCAACGATAAAAGCAACGACAAATCCGATTATCAGCGCCGCAATCTCAAAGCCGCTGAGCGATATTTTTGATGTGACGAGCTCGCCGCCGCTCGCCATAATCATCGCGGGTATGGCAAGGAAGAAGCTGAACTCCGCCGCAGTCGGCGTTGTGAGCCCCATAACCCAGCCGCCGATAATTGTGGAAGCAGAACGTGAGAAGCCTGACCACACCATCGCAATGCACTGAAAGATACCGATGGCAAGTGCCTGTTTGTATGATATGTTCTCAAGATGCGAGCAGTTGTCGTTTTTACGGTAGCGCCACTCGGCATAAAGCATCCAGACACCGCCTACAATAAGTGCAAGAGAAACCGGAATAGGCTGCATCATGTTATTCTCAATGGGGTCGTGAAGAAGCTTATCAATAACTCCTATGATTCCCGCGGGAATAAGTGCGATGATGATTCCCGTCCAAAGCTTGAAGCCAAAACCGCCCGGTTTGAGCGTTCTGAGCGATTGCATGATCTTTTTGCGGTAAAGCACGACAATAGCGAGAATTGCGCCAAGCTGTATGACAATTTCAAACAATTTTACAAAATCACCTGAAAATGAAAAGCTGTTTTCCCCTGTAAAGCCGATTATATTATCCACTAAAATCATATGACCGGTTGACGAGATGGGCAGGAACTCGGTAACACCTTCAACTATGCCCATTATAATTGTTTTAAGAAGCTTTAACAATATATCCGATATATTCATTATCGTGTTTTCCCCTACATTTTCATTTATTATTGCAATTTCAAAATAAAAACGGGAAGGCATGATGTTATCTTCACCGCCGGAGGGCATCCGCTTCCGCAGAAGAGATAACAAAACCATTCCGTTTTAATTTTGTGATTGCTTCAAGCCAAATTCGCAGTTTATTATATTCTAATTTAAATTATGACGGTTTGCAATAGCATATAACCTATGACAGTTTTTTAAAAAAGAAAAAAATGAATCACTTTATATATAACGACTTTTCATAATTTTACTCTTCAAAACTCGATCACACAAGGTAAAATCATTGCATATGACGAAAAACCGCTGTCACAGTTGAAATTGAACGGCAGTGTGATATAATAATTAATACCTATGATTTTACTCATAATTTAATGCTCACAATAAAAATAATAAATTATAACTATTATAAAGCAAGGCATGGAGCTTATTGTCTTTGCACATGTGGAGGGTTTAATGGTGGAACAGAGCCAAAACGGGCTTGCAAAAGAGATAAAGAGAATGGCGCGGGAACGCGGCGCAATAATTGTCGCTCACAATTATCAAAACGATGAGGTTCAGGACGTAGCCGACGAGGTTGGTGATTCCTTTTATTTAAGCCGTGTGTGCGCCAAGAGCAACGCCAAGGTTATTGTTTTTTGCGGCGTCCGCTTTATGGCGGAAAGTGCAAAAATTCTTTCGCCGCAAAAAACTGTGCTGCTTCCGGAAAGATCGGCGGGCTGCCCGATGGCAAATTCCATAACAGCGCAGGACGTTGTCCGGCTCAAAGCCGAGCACCCGGGCGCGCCGGTCGTCTGCTACATCAACACCTCCGCGGAGGTTAAAGCGGAATGTGACATATGCTGCACCTCCTCAAACGCGGTGCGCATCGTAAAAGGCCTGCCCGAAAACGAAATTATTTTTGTCCCCGATATAAATCTTGGGAGCTATGTTGCGAAGCGGGTGCCGGAAAAAAAGTTGATTCTTTTTAACGGCTGCTGTGTAACGCACAACCGCTTTGGCGCGGATGAAGTTGTGGCGGCGCGACAAAAGTATCCAGACGCTCCTGTTGCCGTTCACCCTGAATGTTCGCAGCCGGTCTGTGAGCTTGCGGATTTTATCGGCAGCACAAGCGAAATTATAGACTTCTGCAAAAGCAGCGATAAAAAACGCTTTATCATAGGCACCGAAATGGGCGTGTTCCACAAGCTGAAAGCGGACAGCCCCGACAAGGAATTTTATCTTCTCACTCCCCGCCTTATCTGTGCAAATATGAAAATGACAAGCCTTCAAAGCGTTTACAACGCGCTTAATGAAAACAAGACGGTTATAGAGGTTGAGGAAAATATCCGAAAACGCGCTTCCGCCTGCCTTGAACGCATGCTCGCTTTGAAATAACACAGTCCTATCCTATATTTTAATCTATATAAGAATTTCTTTGGAGGAACCGATGGGTAAAAAAGTTATCGCGGCAATGAGCGGTGGCGTTGACAGCTCCGCCGCCGCCGCGCTTTTAATAGAGCAGGGCTATGACGTTGTCGGCGTGACGCTCAACGTTTGGCCGTCGGAGCGTTCGGAACTTACCTGTTCGCGCACCTGCTGCTCAATAACCGATGTTGACGACGCAAGGCATGTGTGCAACAAGCTTGGCATACCGCACTATGTGCTCAATATGCGCGATATTTTCAAGCACGACGTTATAGATTATTTCTTTGAAGAATATATGAAGGGTCGCACGCCGAACCCCTGCATTGCCTGCAACGCTCACGTAAAATTTGAGGCTATGCTGCAAAAGGCTGAGGCGCTTGGCGCCGATTATATTGCAACAGGCCATTACTCCACAATTGTGAAGACTCCACAGGGCGAGTTTTCGCTCAAGCGCTCTAAGGATACGCACAAGGATCAGACCTATGTGCTGTATATGCTCGACCAGCGGCAGCTGTCCAAGCTTCTGCTGCCCTGCGGCGGCTTTACAAAGCCGGAGGTACGTGCGGTAGCGGAGCGCTACGGTCTGCCCAATTTCAAAAAACCCGACAGCCAGGATCTTTGCTTCGTAGGGCCGGAAGGCTACGCCGGATTTATAAAAAACAATTGCGCGGCACTTGCGCGACCGGGCAATATTTTAAAGAAAAACGGCGAAATTCTCGGGAAGCATAACGGTATTTATAACTTCACGATAGGTCAGCACAAGGGGCTTGGCGCTTTTTCAAGCGAAAAGCTTTTTGTAACAGCCATCGACGCCGAAACCGCGACAGTTTATGTGGGCGAAAGCGAAGACCTCTTTTGCGACACCATGCTTGTTAATGATCTGCGCTATGTGCTTGAAAGCGAGATGCATGACGGAGCGCGCGTCGGCGTAAAAATCCGCTACAGCGCAAAAGAAGCGGGGGCGGTGCTTCACATTGACGGTGACAGCGCAACAGTCGTGTTTGACGAGCCGCAAAGAGCGATCACCCCGGGGCAGGCTGCGGTTTTTTATAAAGACGACATCGTGCTTGGCGGTGGCGTTATCGTTCGGGCGCTAAACTAACGATTTAATTTGTGCGCTATAGCAATATAACAAATAAAGAGGATTTGTTATATTGTGTCTCCCCCGGGAGACACATCTTTTAAACTTTCCTTTTAAAATTGAATTGCTATAATATAAAACGGGAGGCTTCATTATGAAGTTATCTACTAAAGGCAGATATGGAACTCGCGCGATGTTGGATTTGGCGCTTCATTACAAAGATGGCGACGGGCCGGTTGCGCTTGGCGGCATTGCCGAGCGGCAGAACATTTCGGAAGAATATCTCGAGCAGATTTTTTCCTCACTGCGCAAGGCTGCTCTTGTCGAGAGTGTTCGCGGTGCTCAGGGCGGATATAAACTTGGCAAAACGGCTGATAAAATCACGGTGGGTGATATTCTGCGCGTGCTTGAGGGATCACTTGCCCCTGTTGACTGTGTTGTAGAAAACAAGTCGCCCGTTTGCGACAGATATGAAAACTGTGTCATCACCGGGGTTTGGTTAAAACTGCGCGACGCCATTAACGACGCAGTCGATTCCGTAACGCTCGAGGATCTTGTGCTTGAAGCGCAGTCAAAGCAAAAAGGCAACGACTTTATGTATTATATTTGATTCAAGTTTTGCAAATAGCTTTTCAAAAATCCGGCTCGGTTTTTCCGAGCCGGATTTTTTTATTGAACCTACATGGGTCCCGCGTGTTCTTTGCCGGATCTTGCCTTACCCTTGATTTCCGGCACCGGCTTTACCGTGTTTTTCTTAAAATGATTTATCTTGTTGCTTTCCGTACCGTGCGGCTCCTCGGGGTCTGGACGTCTCATTCCCGCTTTTGCCATTCTGTTTTCCTCCGATTCTATATTATTGCTGTAATAATATAATCCACATTTCAGCGGAGGTTTATACCTTTTATAAATAAAAGGATGCTTGAATTAATCTTGTTTAAAAGAGTATTCTTCTAATAACATCTTTGTCGCTCACGCCGCGACTGGCGGTTCCTTTCTTGACGTCAAGAAAGGAACTAAAGAAACGTGGGGGCTCTGCCCCTCAACCCTGTGGGAGGGCACCGAATCAGGCGCTTAGTACAATAGCGCACCTTTTCAAGCCGCGCGGCAGGCAAACAAAAAAGATCCGTCGTAGTTCGCGTGCGCGCGAACTACTGGCCGAAATAAAAACAAGGCCTCACAGTTTTTGTTTGCCGGATTCGAGAAATTTTCAATTTCTCAAATCCGCTTCTCCCGGCTACAAACTCAGCGCCAAAGCGCCCGCTTCGGTGCGTGCCTATAAGGTAAATATAAGATTAAGGTTTTACACAGACTCTTTAAGCGAGAACTGCGAAATCACAGAAATAGTAACCTCTAACGCAAATCAGAAGGCAATAAGCACAAAAGAGCCACAGAAAAGGCAATTAGAAAAACTCTACTTTATAGCCACGCACCGCGGAGGGTACGAAAGCCCCGGACATGAATGGGAAGAGCACGGAGGGAACCGAAAACAAAACGGCGGAGCCTTTTGTTTTCGGCGCAAAGGCACTGATGTCTGAGCATAACGCGAGTTTCAGTGCCTTTGCGCCGAGAGGGCTATAAGTAGAGCGGTAACAAACTTGTTC
>DBTI01000078.1 GCA_002306975.1 Ruminococcaceae bacterium UBA1320 | reverse complement strand
TATCCGGTTTCCACAGCAACGCTCCAACCGCGAGCGAGATACTGACCATCACAGTCGATGGAAAAACGACAACCTACACGGTAAGCATCAACGAGGCTACAGTTAAGGTTACAGGTTTAACTTTGGATTCGGCAAGCAAGACACTGACTGTGGGCGGCACGACGACACTGAAAGCAACGATAGCCCCCACAGATGCGACAAATCCGAATGTAACATGGAGCAGTTCGAAAGACAGTATTGCGACGGTTGATAATACAGGAAAGGTAGTGGCAGTAAGCGCGGGAGCCGCGACGATAACCGCGACGGCAGCGGACGGCGGATATACGGCAAGCTGTGCTGTAACGGTCAACGCGGCAAGTAACGGCGGAGGCAATCCAACAACTCCGGCCGATATTACGATAACCGGCACAACGACAACGACAGCAGACGGAAATTCAAAATCCACGGCAACAATAACGCCGTCGCAGACGAATACGTCAACGGTCAAAGATAATATTGTCAAAATCGGAAATATAACTGTTACCGCTCCCGCTTCCGTTCTGAACAATGCGCTTGGCGACGGCACCGGCCTTACGCTTTCCCAGAATGTGGCTGCATCGTCAACGCAGACTGCGGCCCAGGCAGCGGCGGAAAAGGTAAACGGAACGGCAATTACTGTCATTGACATTAAGCTCAGCCGGGCAACGGCTACAGGTACCGAAGCGGTTCATAGCCTTTCCGGTGCGGTCACGGTGACCATATCCCTTACCGATAAGCAACTTGCGGTAATAGCCGCGGATTCAAACGCGCACATATATTATTATGATACGGATACAGGTGCGCTGACCGATATGAACGCGACTTTTGACATGACGGCAAAAACCGCCGTGTTCACAACAACCCATTTCAGCACCTATGTAATTTCAACAACCAAGGCGACCGAAAGCACGATCGGCGTCACATACAGTTCGCATGTGCAGAACCTCGGCTGGCAGGGCAGCGTTTCCGATGGGGCGCTTTCCGGCACGACCGGCAAATCTCTGCGATTGGAGGCTTTTAATATCCAACTGACCGGCGCCGTCCCGACCGGCGCATCAATAACCTATGAGGCTCATGTGCAGAACATTGGCTGGCAGAAAGCAGTTTCAAACAGCGCGGTAGCAGGAACCTCCGGAAAATCGCTGAGAGTTGAAGCTGTAAAAATCACACTTAGCGGCCTTGACGGATATGAAGTGCAGTATCGTGCCTTTGTGCAAGGCAAAGGTTGGCTTGGCTGGCAGACCACAGTTAATGGTACGGGGATCGGCGCTGGTGCCATAGCCGGCACTGTCGGTCAATCCCGCAGGCTTGAAGCGCTTGAGGTGCGGATTGTAAAAATAGGGTCATAAATTTCAAAACAAGTATCATCCTTATTCATCTAATTAGCCGAAAAGATGGATGCACCGAACAAAGTGAGGTGTGTCCATTTTTTGTGTAATGGTCAGGATATGAACCCGTGTTTAACAGGCGAGTAATATGGTTGTTTGGCATACTAGAGCGTTAGCCGATGCGGTGAGCGTATTTCTTATCATATTTATATCCTATTTGCACAAAATTTTATGAATAGTGTAAATAACCATATACAAATTGATAAATCAACGGATGGTGCAAAACATCAAGCGGCAGACAGAGGCGGCTCAAAAGATTTCTGCGGGAGATATTGATACATCCGTAGAGGTGCAGTCGGCGAACGATGTATTAAGTATCAGTCTGTCTAATGTCATCACGACACTCAAGGAGCTTTCCTCCGAAACCGGTATGCTGATCGAAGCGGCCGCAGCTGAAGACTTTTCAAAGCGCGGCAACGCAGATAGATTCAAAGGCTGCTATGCCGCCGTCATTTCAAGCCAGAATCAGCTGCTTGACGAGGTTAGCAAAGCATTTGACAAGGTAAAGGCCGCGTCCGGGGAAGTGCGGAAAGCTTCAGAAAGTTCGAAGAAACAGGCAAAGTATTTGCAGCAGGAGGTTCAGAGGCTTGCCGGCAACCTCAGAAAGCTGTCGCGCGGCGATCTAGACCTTGATCTTAAATATCTCGGAGGGCGGTGCCAGCACAGCCGAAGCACACGAGATGTTCGCGAATATCAATCACAACTTAAAAAAAGTTCAGAGGTCGCTTCAAAACCTGATTAATGACACGCAAGCACTGTCCTCAAACGCAGTTGAAGGAAATCTTGAAGTACGGGCGGACGTTGACCAGCACGAGGGAGAGTACCGGAACATTGTTGTCGGCATCAACCGCACGCTTGACGTAATCATCAAGCCCCTCAGAGAGGCGGAGAAGCTCTTAAACTGTCTCGCGGTCAATGACTTGGAGGTTTCCGTATCTGAAGATTACAAAGGAGAATTCAATGTGTTTTTCAGCGCCCTCAGCGGCGTAAAGGAAAGCCTGCTTTCGATCCAAGATACGTTTGTCGGGGTCTCAAAAGGCGAAACGACGCGTCTTGCGGAATTCAAGGCGCTTGGCAAAAAGTCAGAGAACGACAAGCTTCTTCCCTCCGCTACGGCGATGATGCAGACGCTCAGCAACCTGATTTCGGAAGCGAATCGGTTGGCTGCGGCGGCGATAGAGGGCAATTTAAGCGCCAGAGGCAATACGGATTCCTTTGAGGGCGGGTTCAAACTGATTATCGACGGCATGAACAGAACAATGGAGGCAGTTGCCGCTCCGATTAATGAATCCGCGACCGTTCTACAAAGGCTGTCCGAGGGTGACTTAACCATTTCTATGAACGGCAACTATCAGGGCGAGTATAGCCGTATCAAGGATTCCGTCAATGGTACCGTTCGTTCCTTTAACAGCCTGCTTGACCAAATCAATATTGCCGCAAGCGAGGTTTCAGGTGGGTCTCAACAGGTTTCGTCGGCGAGCCAGTCGCTGACGCAGGGGACGACCGAACAAGCAAGCGTTGTGGAGCAGCTGTTGGCATCCATCACCGATGTGGCGGCAAGAACAAGGCAGAACGCTTTGAACGCCAATGACGCCAGCGAACTCGCGAGCGACGCCCAGGGCAATGCTCGAAGCGGTAATGAAAAATGCAGCAGATGCTTGACTCGATGAATCAAATCAACGCATCGTCCGAAAGCATTTCAAAAATCGTTAAAGTTATTGATGATATCGCGTTTCAGACCAATATACTCGCTTTAAATGCGGCGGTGGAAGCAGCTCGTGCCAGTCAATACGGCAAAGGCTTCGCCGTTGTCGCCGAGGAGGTTCGAAACCTTGCGATGAAGAGCGCGGAAGCCGCAAAGAACACAACGGCACTGATTGACGATTCCATTCATAAGGTGAAAATCGGAACCGTGACCGCTAATGAAACAGCGCAGAGGCTGCAGATGATTTCCGAAAGCGTGGAGAAGACGCTTGTTCTTACCAGTCAGATAGCCGAAGTCTCCAGTGAGCAGGCAACCGCGATTTCAGAAATAGACAAAGGCATTTCAAATGTAACAAGCGTAATTCAGACAAACTCGGCAACGGCCGAGGAATGCGCCGCATCTAGCGAAGAACTTTCCAGTCAGGCTGAGATGCTGTCGCGGATGGTTGGCCACTTTAAGCTGAAATGATTCCTATACAGGGAAAACGGACCTTTCGGAAGCATTCCGAAAAGCCTGTCTGCCCTGTAATATTATTGCTAAAAGATAATTTTTCATTTAAGAATGCAGTTATTCATTGGCACGAAAGCCTGTACACTAAATACCCATAAACCCAGCAGATCAGCCGCTTAACAGCCTCCTCAGCTTATATGCAGCTGCAGCCTAAGCTTGTCTGCTATCATGGCGATGAATTCCGAGTTGGTCGGCTTACCGCGGCTGTTGTGTATTGTATAACCGAAGTATGAATTAAGAGTGTCTACGTCGCCTCTATCCCATGCAACTTCAATAGCGTGGCGAATCGCTCTTTCGACACGTGAGGAAGTTGTCTGATATTTTTTCGCAACAGTTGGATAAAGCTGTTTTGTTATTGAGTTAATAATGTCAATATTCTGAATGGCGAGCATAATGGCTTCACGCAGATAATGATAGCCTTTTATGTGAGCGGGCACACCGATTTGGTGAAAAATCTTGGTAACGATAAGTTCAACATCCTGCATGTTGTTGAACTGGATCGCATTTTGCCCAAGAAAAGGCTGCCTTTCCGCATTGCTGATTCCTGCAAGCTGATTAATGCGCTCGGCAAGCAGGTCGTGGTCAAACGGCATTGGAATAAAATATGAAGCGCCTGCCTCCATTATCTGTGAGCTGATTACGCCATTGTTGTAAGTAGACATGACAATTACAATCGGTCTTTTTGCAAGGTTCATACTTTTTAAAGAATTAAGTACGCCTATTGCGTCAATTCGTGTCATAAACGCGTTCATAAGGACAACATCAGGCTGTTCGCGGTTTATGTTGTCAAGAACCTCCTGACCGTCCTTTGACGCGGTAGTTACGTTCATACCGTAAGAACGCAAAGTAGCTGCGCAAACCTGACCCATCTCCGCGCTGTTATCTGCCACAAGAATTTTGAGTTTGCTTTCCATATTATAACCTCCAAACAAAATGTATTTAAATCTGCTATTAATTTACCATAAAATGGAAAATATTGCAATAGGTTTTTTCATATTTTTTAAATTATTTTTGCATATTTATTTATTATGTAAAACAAAAGTAGATTTTATAAAAATCATTCCTTTAAAAACGATATTATTATACATAATATGACAATTTATATTTCTAAACTGCGGCGCAGGATTATTTAATCTGCGCCGCGTGTTCAATTTTAAATGGAAATATCGTCAAATTAAATCGTTTTAATCAAATGTTTTTACCTATTTGAGAAGTGAATGATTTATACACTATTATGATACATCTTTTGCATTACCAATTTCAAGGGTTTTGGATGTATTTATCATATTTTCTGCAAAGATACCATATCCTTTTTGCGGATCGTTGACAAAAACATGAGTTACAGCACCGACAAGGTGACCGTTTTGAATAATAGGGCAGCCGCTCATACCTTGCACGATACCGCCGGTCTTTTGAATCAAAGTATTGTCGGTAACCCGTATAATCATGTTTTTAGTCGGCGTATTGTCACTGAAGTCAACTTTTTCGATATCAACTGAGTATTTTTTTGCGCCGGTGCTGTCAATTGTCGCTATAATTTCGGCAGGCCCTTCTTTTATTTCCTGTGGCATGGCAACAGGAATGGCTTTCCCAACCTCCACGCTGTTTAAAACTCCATACACTCCTGTTTCGGTGTTGGAATAAAGACTGCCCCAATTTTTATCATCAAGAATACCTTGAAGCTCACCAGGCTGACCTTTTGTGCCTTTAACAATGCCGGTCATGTTGACCTTTACGACGTCACCGGTCATAAGCGGCATAATTTTTCCGGTGTCTACATCGCATATACCGTGCCCAAGTCCACCGAAAATATAGTTTTTCGGGTCGTAAAAGGTGATTGTGCCGATGCCGGCCGTGCTGTCTCTTACCCAAAGCCCGGCTTTGTACAATCCGTCGCTTTCTGACTTTTCCGGTTTAAAAGAAACAGAAAAACCTACGTTCCCCCGTTTAAGGCTTATATCGAGCAATTTCCCGCCACTTCCGGAAAATATATTGGAAACGTCATCGTTTGTGCTGACGGTTTTGCCGTTTATCGCCATAATAACATCTCCGGCGCGGATTCCCGCGTTATACGCGGGATTTTGCGGGCCATCTTTCGTATCAACATCAGTCATACCCACAACAACAACGCCGTCAGTATAAAATTTAACGCCAAAGGTGCAGCCGCAGGGTATTACATAGCTTTCCTTGACGACAGTAACATTTACATTTTTTATCGGCACAGTGCCGAAAAGCTTGACCTCATCAGAATAATGGAAGCCTGATTTCGCAATTTCATCCGCCTGAATGCAGTTAGAACCATTAGCCTCAATTTTTATAGGCAGACTGCTGTTAAAAGATAGCTGCCTTCCCTCCACTACCGAAACATTATCGGGAATATTTTTAGCGATAACAAAACCCGCTGAAAGAACAGTAATAGCAGTAGCTCCGCAAATAGCCGCTGTAAATCTGACAATCTTTTTCATTGCGTATTCAAAACTTTTCATGGGGCACCTCCAGATTGCGGAACATTTGCAAAAATCAATAACATCCGCAAACTTAATTTACCTCTAAAGTGAACGATTATGAAAAGTAAAATGTGCTCAATTTGTAAATTATTGCAATTATAAGCTGATGAGAAAGCAGAATGTTACCTTCACCGCAGGGGACTGGGGTAACAAACGATTTCCCTTAAATTTTGTAAATGCTATAATACCAGTTCCAATTTTGTATACAATTGAGTAACACACGCATAAAATCAATATCACGCATAAAATGAATATAAAGAGGTAAGAGAAAAAATATAAATAATATGATTCAAATTTATTTACTTTTTTAGAACTGAATGTTACTATATAATGTGTCTATCTAAGGCAAAATTGAAAAAAGGCGGTGAGCATATGAAAGTAGCTGTAATTGGTTCTCGCAACGCGAACCACGACGCTTATGAAATGATTTTGCAGCAGTTGCCTGCCGGGTGTTCCGAGATTGTTTCGGGCGGTGCGGGAGGCGTCGATTTTCTTGCAAAAAAGGCGGCAAAACAGCTTGGATTAAAGTATACCTGCTGTCGCCCGAATTATTCAAAATACGGCAGGCTTGCACCGCTTGTAAGAAACAGTGAGATCGTCGATAAAGCTGATTGTGTGCTCGCTTTTTGGAACGGTTATTCAAAAGGCACGCGCCACGCGATTGGGTGCTGCATAAAACGGCGTAAGCCATTTAGAATATTTTTGCTCAATGCCCAGCATTTTATCTGCAAAAGTAATAAACAAGAGAAAAAAGATTAAAGTGAAAAGTAAAGACAACTAAAGCGGGGGTTAACTTTTAATGAGCGTTTTTGAAGATATATCACAGAGCCTGCAAAAGGGCAGGGCAAAGCTTGTTGTACAATATGTCACGCAAGCGATAGGCGAGGGTCATCCGGCGCAAGAGATCCTTGATAAAGGCCTTATTGAAGGCATGAACATTATCGGTGTAAAATTTAAAAACAACGAGGTTTATGTGCCAGAGGTTATGATAGCCGCACGCGCAATGAACGCCGGTACGGAAATTTTAAAGCCTCTGCTTGCTTCAAGCGGCGCGAAATCTGTCGGTCGTGTTTGCCTAGGAACAGTAAAAGGCGACATGCACGACATCGGCAAGAACCTTGTCAAAATCATGATGGAGGGCAAGGGTATAGAGGTAATCGACCTCGGAACGGATGTTTCCCCGCAAAAGTTTCTTGAAACCGCTGTTAATGAACATTGCGGTGTTGTTGCCTGCTCGGCGCTCTTAACAACCACAATGGGCGTAATGGGAGAAGTAGTCGAAACTTTTAAAGGCGCGGGACAGCGGCAAAATATAAAGATAATGATAGGCGGCGCGCCGGTAACACAGCAGTTTTGTGATGAGATAGGTGCCGACTCATATACGCCTGACGCGGCATCGGCCTCAGAAGTCGCGGTTAACTTCTTAACCAACTAAATAAATTTAATAGCATATAAAAAAATCTCCGCAACTGCGGAGATTTTTTTGCCTATAGCAACTATATTTTTAGAAAAGGAAATAAAGACATAAAACCTATAGCAAATTCACACAAGATCAGCTATCTCGGTTTCGATATCAACATCTGCGGCATAGTCAACTTTGTCAACTCCGAAGCCGAAAAGCCGGTAAAAATCGCTCCAATATCCGTCAAGGTCGGTGACTTTAGACAAATTCCCGTCGTTTACAATATCCCAAACCCTTGAAACCTCCTGCTGCACATCGTCCCGCATCTCAAGATCGTCGAGCCTTAATCTGCCGCATTCGTCAGTGGCAGGGGAGGAAACATAGATTTTTTCGGCAAGCATGCGCTGCATCTGCTCAATGCAGTCCTCATGAATGCCTTTTTCCTTCATGACCTTGAAAACGATAGAGGTGTAAAGCGGCACGGCAGGGATCGCCGAGCTTGCCTGTGTCACGACCGCCTTATTTACAGCGACATAAGCTTTGCCACAGATTGCAGTGAGCATGCCGTTAATTTTATTTGCCGAATCTTCGACATCTTTTTTGGCACGGCCGATTGTCCCTTCGGTATAAATAGCATGTGTTACTTTTGGACCGATGTAGGAATAGGCAAGAGTAATTGCGCCTTTGTCAAGTACACCGGCGTCTGAAAGCGCCTTTATCCAAAGCTGCCAGTCTTCGCCGCCCATAACCTTGATGGTGCCTTCTATCTCTGCTTCTGTTGCCGCTTCAACGCTCGCTGTAGCGAGCGCGTGTGTGCGCATGTCTATGGTTTTGCTTGTATAATCCGAGCCGATAGGCTTGATTACCGATGAATAAGTTACGCCGTCCGGCGTAGTGCGCCGTGGCGCGGCAAGGCTGTAAACGACAAGGTCAACACTGCCCAAATCTTTTTTGATAAGGTCAATTGTTTTCTGTTTAGTCTCATCCGAAAAAGCATCGCCCATAATGCTTTTTGCGTAAAAGCCTTCGCGTGAGGCAAGCTTCTGAAAAGCCGCGGTGTTATACCAGCCTGCTGTCGCCGTGCGGGAGCCTGCGGCCGGTCTTTCAAAAGCGACGCCGATTGTGTCCGCTCCGCAGCCAAAGGCGGCGGCGATGCGGGTTGAAAGGCCATAACCGGTTGAAGAGCCGATGATGAGTGCGCGGCGTGTCCCTTTAATCTCTTTTTTGCTTTTAACATATGCGACTTGGTTCGCCACATTTTGCGCGCAGCCTTCGGGGTGCGCTGTTGTGCAAATAAATCCTCTGATTTTAGGTTCAACTACCATGAATGAGACCTCCTCAATTTTATCGTTACGTGAGCAGAATTAACGGTTCACTCACGCCAAACGTCAATTTTAATATTATACATGATTATGCGGATTTCTTCAACTTGGGACGCGATAAGCGTACCACTCCTCACGAGTTACTAAAAATAATCGGAAAATGTGTAACAAAAACGCCTTGCTTTTCATATACTCAAACAAGGAATAATGTGAAACCTGTGCGCTTTTGTGCGGCATATTGCAGGAGGCTGATATGAGGCGTTTTCGTAGAAGAAACCCTAAAAACCGTTTGCTTTTTTTCCTTGTATTCATATTGATTCTTTGCATTGTGTTATACACTATATTCACAATAAGGCTTATGCCGGTTATAAAAACAATGGCTGTAAACAACACAAAGAACATAGCCACACAGACAATAAATAGCGCTGTCGAAAAGGTTCTCAAGGGAAATGACGTAGGCTATGACAAGCTGATGATTTTAGAAAAAGACAGCGGCGGCGACATTACGGCGGTCAAGTCCGACACTTTGCAAATTGACACGCTGAAATATGAAATAACGAATGAAGCGGTGAAAGAGCTAAACGCGATTGATCCTAAAGATATTTCCGTTCCTTTAGGAACCGTTATAGGCGGGCAGATCTTTACAGGGCTAGGCCCCCAAATCAGTGTGCGTGTTGAGCCGATCGGCAATGTGGATACGCAAATAGTCAATGAGTTTTCTTCAGCCGGT
>DBTI01000051.1 GCA_002306975.1 Ruminococcaceae bacterium UBA1320 | reverse complement strand
CGCTAAAGCCAGCGCGCAACCTTGAAATTATTATTGAGGTGTCCGCAATGAACAACCGTCAGAAAAAAATGGGTTATAACGCCGCGCAGGAACTGCTTCAAAAGCTGGGAATGGCGGACGATATTGCAGCGCAGCCCGTAAGCAGGGAAGTTAACTGGGATGTATTCTAAAAAGTATAATATTGAAACCGACACACACTGTCACACGGTGGCAAGCGACCACGCATACAGCACAGTTCTCGAGATGGCAACCTATGCGAATAAAGCGTCGCTCCGCGCTATCGCAATAACCGACCACGGGCCGGAGCTGCCCGACGGCGCAATGATTTGGCATTTCGGCAACATGCGGTGTCTTCCGCCATATATTAAGGGCGTAAGGGTTTTGCATGGAGCGGAAGCGAACATTCTCGATTATGACGGCAGCATAGATATAACCGGTAAATATCTGACTGAACTTGACTGGATTATCGCGTCGTGCCACGATCCGGTTTTGCAGCCCGGCACGGTTGAGCAATTGACAAACGCCTATATTGGTGTTGCAAATAACCCTTACATTGACGTTATCGGTCACAGCGGCACCGAAATGTTCAGATATAACTATGAGCGCGCCATCCCGATTTTTGGCGAAAAAGGCAAGCTTGTTGAAATTAACGCACATTCATTTGCGGCAAGGCCGGGGGCGAGCGAGAATTGCCAGATCATTGCGAAACTTTGCAAAAAGTATGGTGTGCGCATCGTTGTGAATTCAGACGCTCACAGTTGTTTTGCCGTCGGTGAAATTACGACCGCTCTTGAGATGCTTGAGTCGATTGATTTTCCGGAAGAGCTTATCGTCAACCGCACTTTGGATTCTCTCGCGGATTTCATTTCAAAAAAGAGAAAACGAAATATTATTTAAAGTGTAATTATAGATTACTTATTTATTCAGTTATATATAGATGCCATCACAATAAATCAAATAATGCGTGTCAGATTGCGCTGCGAGCGCAATAGCGAAAAATTAAAATGAATATTGCATGGGGGATAAAATATGTACACGATCGGTATCGACCTTGGAGGAACCAATATCGCCGAGGGCATCGTCGATGAAAACATGAAAATAATCGCAAAAGACAGTGTTCCCACAAATATGCCTCGCAGCGCGGATGCTATCGCGGAAGATATGGCTTCACTTGCTGTTAGCCTTGCGAAAAAAGCTTCAATCCCGATGAGCGAGATTAAATGGGTCGGAATAGGCACACCGGGCACAGCCAACAGCAACACAGGCATCATCGAATATTCATGCAACCTCAACTTCGAGAATGTACCGATGGTCAGCATGATCGAACAAAAGCTTGGCAAAAAGGTTTATATAGAAAACGACGCCAACGCCGCGGCTTTCGGCGAATTTAAAGCAGGGGCTGCAAAGGACGTTGATTCCGCGGTCGTCATAACGCTCGGAACAGGGATCGGCGGTGGCGTCATTATCGGCGGAAAAATTCTGGAAGGCTTTAACTTTGCGGGCGGTGAACTTGGGCATACTGTTATTGTCAGCGGCGGGCGTGAATGCACCTGCGGCAGGCGTGGCTGCTGGGATCCATATTCTTCCGCAACAGGCCTGATTAACCTCACAAAAGAAGCAATGAAAGCGCATAAAGACAGTGTAATGTGGAAAATTGCAAATGGAAACCTTGGCTCTGTAAACGGAAAAACAGCGTTTGACGCAATGAGAGCCGGTGACGCGGCAGGCAGCGCGGTTGTCAAAGAATATATAGCTTATCTTGGCTGCGGCCTTGTCAATGTTATAAACACCTTTCAGCCTGACGTTCTTTGCATAGGCGGCGGTATTTGTAAAGAAGGCGATACGCTGCTCAAACCGCTTGAAGAAATAATCCGTAAAGAGCGCTATACCAAATATTCGAAAAATCAAACTCAGCTTTGCGTTGCAAAGCTCGGCAACGACGCCGGAATAATCGGCGCCGCGCTGTTGGGTGAGCTTTATCAATAAATTCATTCATGGAGGCTTGTTATGACGACTGCTATGTCGCTGAAATCGTTTGCGCTGTCACTTGGCGCGGAAGTTTTGGAAAACGAGCCGATGTCGAAGCATACAACATTTAAAATAGGCGGACCGGCCGATATCTTCATAACGCCGCGTGACGAGCAGTCGATGCTTTCGCTTTGCTCATTTTGCGGCGGCGAAAAAATACCGCTTTTCGTCATAGGCAACGGCAGCAATCTGCTGGTTTCCGATAAGGGCATTCGAGGCGCGGTTATAAAAAGCGGCAATTTCGGTGCTGTCACAGTTGAAGGGGAAACAATCACAGCCCCCGCCGGTGCGCACCTTAAAGCGGTTTGCGAAGCAGCCCGTGAAAACGGCTTGACAGGGCTTGAGTTTGCATACGGTATTCCCGGAACAGTTGGCGGCGCAGTTTTTATGAATGCGGGCGCGTATGGCGGCGAGATGAAAGACGTGGTCAACTCCACCCGACATTTTGGTGGTGGTATTGCCGGTGGTTTCAGTGCCGAAGAGCTTTGCTTTGGATATCGCAAAAGCGCATATACGGGCACAAATCTTGCCATAACAAGCGTAAAATTCGCGCTGAAACATGGCGACAAGGCGGCAATAGCAGAAAAAATGCGTGACCTGCTTGACCGCAGGCGCACAAAACAGCCGCTTGATCTGCCCAGCGCCGGCAGCGTCTTTAAAAGACCTGTGGGGTACTATGCCGGCACGCTTATCGAAAACTGCGGATTAAAAGGCGAACGTGTCGGCGGCGCGATGGTTAGCACAAAACACGCGGGTTTTATTGTAAACATGGGCGGCGCGACCTGCAATGACGTACTGGAACTTGTGGAAAAGATAAAAAAAGAAGTTTTAAAGCAAACAGGTGTAACGCTTGAATGCGAGATAAAAATGTTTGGGGAAACATAAAAATATACAAAGGGGGAGACGGCGATGGCATTTGTCATAGTAACCGGCGTTTCCGGCGCGGGAAAATCCCGTGCTGTCAACGCGCTTGAAGATATAGGCTTTTATTGTGTAGACAATATGCCGCCGACGCTGATACCCAAATTTGCCGAGTTATGCATGCAGACACAGGGCAAAATTTCGGATATCGCGATAGTAACCGACGTTCGCGGCGGCGCACTTTTCAACAGCCTTTTTGAGGGGCTTGAGGAACTGAAAAAACAGGGCTGCGACTATAAAATTCTTTTCATTGACGCGGACGACTCGGTAATCATTCGTCGTTTCAAAGAAACAAGGCGCAAACACCCGCTTTCAGATGCAGGCATTTCTATTGAAGGCGCTCTTGCGGAGGAGCGAAAGATCCTGCGCCCGGCCCGTGAGCGTGCGGACTATATAATTGACACGACAAATCTTTCACCGGCGCAGCTAAAGCAGCGCATCACTGTTTTGTTCCTTGGCGATAATAAAACAGGTCTTATCGTAAACTGTATGTCGTTTGGCTTTAAATATGGCACACCCACAGAAAGCGACCTTGTTTTTGATGTGCGCTGTTTTCCGAATCCGTTTTATGTGGACGAGCTTAAAAAGCTGACAGGGCTCGACGAGCCGGTGCGCGACTATGTTTTTGCCTCGCCCAAGACTCAGGGGTTTGTCGTTAGGCTTTTTGACATGATTGATTACCTTCTGCCGCTTTACGCCGAGGAAGGGAAAAGCCAGCTTGTCGTAGGCATTGGCTGCACAGGCGGAAAACACAGGTCGGTTGCGATTGCCGAGTTGCTTTACAAGCATTTGCTTGAAAAGGGAATTCGCACGGCTGTCAACCACAGGGATATACAAAAGCCATAAAATGGAGGCTTATTTTGACTTTTGCACATAATGTAAAATCAGAGCTGTGCGCCGCCGAGTTTCTAGCAGAAGACGGCAGCGAAAGCCTCTGCTGTGAAAAGGCGGAGTTATACGGAATACTGCTTTATTGCAGGCGTTTTTCTCAAACCGAAGTGGCGGTTCAGACGGAGCACTGGGAAATAGCGCAGGTGGTGGATATGCTTTTAACAAAGCTCTATCACATAGCGACTTTCCAAAAAACCGTAAGGCGCAGTGACGGGCGCATTATCGACTGCCAGTCTATCGAAAAAAAAAGCGATTTAAACCGCCTTTTCAAAGAATTTGGGCACGACGATAAAAATGTCGCGCTGCGCATAAACCGTGCCAATATTGAGAACGACTGTTGCAACGCCGCTTTTATAAGGGGCGTTTTCCTTGCGTGCGGCTCAATTGTCGATCCGGGCAAGGACTATCACCTTGAGTTTGTTTCGCCGCACATTCGCTTGGGGCGTGACCTTGCTGATTTTTTGGGTGAGCTTGGTTTTGTGCCGAAAACAATTGTGCGAAAGGGCAACTTTGTCGTCTATTTCAAAGACAGTGAGCAGATTGAGGATATATTGACGCTTATGGGGGCTGTTCAGCGCTCTCTTGAGTTAATGAACATAAAGGTTTACAAGGATTTGCGCAACAAGGTCAACCGCGTAACAAACTGTGAAACGGCGAATATCACAAAAACAGTTGACGCATCGGTGCAGCAGATCGAGGCAATCAACAAGCTTATCCGGTCAAAAGGCTATGATTATCTGCCCGAAGAGCTGCGAGAGATTGCGAAAATCCGCCTTGAAAACCCGGACTCATCGCTGAGGGAGCTTGCCCAATTAGCCGGAATAAGCCGTTCCGGTGTAAACCACAGGCTTCACCGTATCATAGAAATAGTGAAAAAAGGCTAACCTCGTTTTGAGAAACCTCGTTTTACTAAAACCACGTTTTGAGAAACCTTGTTTGATTAATACTCCTTTTAATGAAAGGAATGTGGCGAAAAATGCCGGATTTTGTGCATCTTCACTTGCACAGTGAATACAGCCTGCTTGACGGCGCATGCCGCATTAAAGATATCGTGGCGACGGCAAAGGCATTCGGTCAAAAGGCGGTTGCCGTTACCGACCACGGAGTTATGTACGGGGCTGTTGATTTTTATAAAGAAGCAAAAAAAGAGGGCGTAAAGCCGATTATAGGCTGTGAGGTCTACACAGCGGCGCGTACCCGTCATGACCGGCTTTATCACCCGGATTCAGAGCACGGTCATTTGGTGTTGCTCTGCAAAAACATCGAGGGCTATCACAACCTTATAAAAATGGTGTCGCAGGCGTGGATAAACGGTTTTTACGGCAAACCGCGTGTGGACTGGGAACTTCTGACACGTTACCACGAGGGTTTAATCGCGTCGTCGGCCTGCCTTTCCGGTGAGGTGGCAAAGCGGCTGCTCGCTTCAGATTATGAAGGAGCAAAAAAGAAAGCGCTTTCATATCTTGAACTTTTCGGGAAAGGGAACTATTATCTCGAACTGCAAGACCACGGTCTTACGGAGCAGAAGTCGATAAACCCCTTGATTGTGAAGCTTTCAAAAGAAACAGGCATACCACTTATCGCAACAAATGACGCGCATTATATAAGCAAAGAGGACGCAAACCTGCAAAAGGTTCTTTTGTGCATCCAAACGAACAAAACCGTCGATGATCCAAACGGCATCGGCTTTTCTACCGACGAGTTTTATATGAAATCCGGAGAAGAAATGGCGGCTCTTTTCCCCGAATATCCCGAGGCACTTGAAAATACCGTGAAAATCGCGGAAATGTGCAATGTGGAGTTCACATTCGGCAAAACGATTTTGCCTCATTTTGAAGTGCCGGGCAATAAAGATCATTATGATTATTTCCGTGATATGTGCGAAAAAGGGCTTGCCGAGCGCTATGGTGCAAACCCCGATGAGTCAATCCGCAAACGCCTTGAGTATGAGCTTGACACAATAAGCAGCATGGGCTATGTTGACTATTATTTAATCGTGCAGGATTTTATAAGGTACGCGAAAAGTGTAGGTATTCCTGTGGGGCCGGGGCGCGGTTCCGGAGCCGGCAGCCTTTGCGCCTATTGCGTAGGCATAACGGGGATTGATCCCATAAAATATAACCTGCTTTTTGAGCGCTTTTTAAACCCGGAGCGCATAAGCATGCCTGATTTTGACATAGATTTTTGCTATGTGCGGCGGCAGGAGGTTATTGATTATGTTGTGCGCAAATACGGCAGCGACCATGTTTCGCAGATTATTACGTTCGGAACAATGGCGGCGCGCGCGGCGATAAGAGACGTCGGGCGCGTTATGAACTTTTCTTACGCCGAGGTTGACCGTGTCGCGAAACTTGTGCCGTCTGAGCTCAACGTGACAATTGACCGCGCGCTTGAAACCTCGCCGGATCTTGCGGCGCTGTATGACAGTGACGCAAGGTTAAAGCACCTTATTGATGTTGCAAGAGGGCTCGAGGGAATGCCGCGCCACGCCTCTACGCACGCTGCGGGCGTTGTGATCACGAGGGATACCGTCAATTCATATGTTCCGCTGCAAAAAAACGACGAGTCTGTCGTCACCATGTACACAATGACAACTCTTGAGGAACTCGGGCTTCTCAAAATGGACTTTTTGGGGCTGCGAAACCTTACGGTTATCCGTTACGCTGAAAACATGATAAAAGAAAAATATCAACCGGATTTCAAGATAGAGAATATTCCACTTGACGATAAAAAAGTTTTTGAAATGCTGACACTTGGCAAAACGGGCGGCGTTTTTCAGTTCGAGTCTTCGGGCATGAAACAGGTGCTTGTCAACTTAAAGCCCGTGAGCGTTGAGGATTTGATCGCTGTTATTTCACTCTATCGCCCCGGGCCAATGGAATCAATTCCGAAATATGTTCAAAACAGGCATCACCCCGAGCGCATAACCTATAAACATCCTCTGCTCAAAAGCATACTTGACGTCACCTATGGCTGCATCGTTTATCAAGAACAGGTCATGGAGATTGTGCGCAAGCTTGCGGGCTACTCTTACGGCCGGGCGGATCTCGTCCGCCGCGCAATGTCGAAGAAAAAAGCCAGTGTGATGGAAAAAGAACGCGAAAACTTTATTCACGGAATCGTCCGCGAAGACGGAAGCTTTGAGTGTGTCGGCGCGGTGCGAAACGGCGTGGATGAGAGAACGGCAAACGACATTTTTGACGAAATGGCGGGCTTTGCCTCATACGCATTCAACAAATCACACGCCACAGCATATGCCATAGTAGCGTACCAAACAGCTTACCTTAAATGTCATTATCCCAAGGAATACATGGCGGGTCTTCTCACAAGCATCCTTGACAACGCCGACAAGGTTTCGGAATATATCGGCGAATGCCAAAGGCTGCGTATAGGGATCCTTCCGCCGGACATAAATGAAAGCGTAGAGGGTTTTACAGTAAGCGGCGAAAACATCCGCTTCGGGCTTCTCGCAATAAAAAATCTCGGACGCGGCTTCATCCAAGGGCTTTTGGAGGAGCGTAAAAACGGCGGCGGGTTCACATCTTTCCGCAATTTCTGCTCGCGCATGATTGGGCGCGACATGAACAAACGCGCAATAGAGAGCCTTATAAAATGCGGCGCTTTTGACAGCTTTGGCTATAAACGGCGGCAGCTTCAGCTCGCCTGCGGTAACATCATTGCTCAGCTTGAGGAGCAGGCGAAAATAAATTTGTCCGGTCAGGTCAGTCTTTTCCAGACAAACAACGAGCCGCAGGACGAAACAATCCCAGACGCGGAGGAGTTTCCGCAAAGGGAACTGCTAAATCAGGAAAAAGAAGTCGTTGGTTTTTATCTTACGGGTCATCCGCTCGCGGCGTATAAAGATTTCATCAGCAGATCCGGCATGCCGCAGATACGCGCTGTTTTGAGCGATTCCAGACGGTATGCAGACGGAACAAGGGTTAGCGTCACCGGAATTATATCGGCAAAACAGTTAAAGACAACGAAAAACGACAGCACCATGGCGTTCATAACGCTCGACGATGGCAGCGGTCAGATAGAGGCGCTGATTTTTCCTAAAACACTTCAAAACTGCAAAAATCTTGTTGAAACCGATGAGGTAGTCGTAGTAAGGGGGCGCATAAGCGTGAGGGAAGAGGAAGCACCCAAAATTCTTTGTGACACCGTGGAAAAGCCGGACGGGGAATTTTCTCAAAATGCCGTTGATGGTGCGGAAAAAGAAAGCTCAAAAAATGACCGGAAAAGCACAGCAAGAAAAGGGCTTTACATAAGCGTGCCGTCTCTTAACTGTGATGAGTATGTAAGGGCACTTAGGGTCATTGATGTATTTGACGGCGATTTCCCGCTTTATATTTATAACCGCAATGAAAAAAAACTGCTCCGAGCGCCGAGCAAGCTTTGGGTTAGCATGAACGGCGTGCTTGAAGGCGAGCTTAAATCAATTTTGGGTCAGGAAAATGTTGTTGTAAAGGAATAGACGGTTGATTTGGCATAATATAGGTAATACTATATACAACTGAATAAGGAATTAATAGATGAGCGGTTGTATATGGGGACGGGCTAAACGCCATGGCACGTGCGATTTTTCGCTTCGCGAACGCACAAGTGCAATATATAACACAATCGCTTTGTGAGACCGGCAGCTATATTAAAAACAATTATTCGAGCAAATACAAAATCAAGATGTGTTTCTCCCCAGCCGGAGGCAGGGGAAAACAAAAAACGATTTTTCTTCTTAATAAAAATTGCTATAACATCTTCATCATAAACATTATTTTTTATGATAAACTCGGAGGGGTAGAAATGTGGACTGTCATATACATGGCTCAAACAAAAGAGTCGGTTTTGAAGGTTCAGGAGATTCTGACGGAAGCGTCGCTGGCCGTAAGGGTAAAGCCTGTCGGTGAGGGTTCTGACGACGGATATTTTGAAATTTTGGTACCGGAAACAGAAGCCCAGCTTGCACATGCAATTTTAATACGCAACGGGTATTGACACTTTGTTAAATGGATGTATAATTGAATTGTGTATTAGTATTCGCAGGCTTGGAGGAACAGAAATGAAAGAAATGAAAACAATAGGCGTTTTAACGAGCGGTGGGGATGCGCCCGGTATGAACGCAGCTATTCGTGCAATTGTTAGAGCAGGTATTGCAAAGGGAATGCGCGTAATAGGAATTCGTCGAGGTTACAATGGCCTTATAAACGGCGATATGATTGAAATGAATCTCCGCAGTGTTTCAGATATTATCCATCGCGGCGGCACCATTCTCTACACAGCGCGCAGCCCGGAATTCAGAACAGAAGAGGGCATGCAAAAAGCAGTTCGCGTATGTCAGGAGATGGGTATTGACGGAATCGCAGTCGTAGGCGGCGACGGTTCTTTCAGGGGCGCTTCCGACTTATCTTCAAGAGGAATTCCATGTGTTGGTCTTCCGGGGACAATTGATAATGACATATCATCAAGTGAAAACTGCATCGGCTTTGATACAGCTGTAAACACCGTTAAGGAAATGGTCGATAAACTCCGTGACACCACAGAGTCACATGACCGTTGCAGCGTTGTTGAAGTTATGGGCAGGCGTGCAGGGTACATCGCACTTCATGCAGGCATCGCGGTAGGCGCAACATGCATTATAGTGCCTGAAATTAAAACTGATATCGAAAAAGATATTATACCGAAACTTCAAAATATACAAAAAACAGGCAAAAAACATTTCATCATTGTTGTTGCCGAGGGCGTAGGCAAGGTTGACGAGATTGCAAAGCTGATTCAAGACAAAACCGGCATCGAATCAAGGGCAACCATTCTCGGTCATGTTCAGCGCGGCGGCTCACCGACAGTGCAGGATCGTGTTATGGCGTCAGAAATGGGCTACTATGCCGTTGAGCTTCTTTCTGAGGGCATCGGCAACCGCGTTATCGTTATGAAAGACAATAAAGTTATTGACTACGATATTCACGAGGCTCTTAAAATGGAAAAGCCTTTTGAAGAAAGACTGTTCAATATTGCTCATACAATAAGCATCTAAGGTTTGTTTAAACATTTGTTAAACAAACTTTCTGTGTAAAACAAATATGGAATAGTTTTTACCTTTAGCCATACATATTAAAACCGCCGTAAGCTGACTCCCTAATTTTTTGTCAAAAGCAAATTGGGAGTTGGCCGGCGGTTTTGCTTTTTAAATTAGACTTATCCAATATTACAAATATTGCAACCTTTAAAAACGTTGAAAACTGTGGCTTTGTAATATATAATATATATTATGACTAAAAAAGTGATACCTTTATGCTACATAATGCTTAGCAGAATAAATCAAAACCATTAACCGCAGTAAAATGGCATTGGATTTATCATTGCAAACCATTCACTAAGCGTAAAAATATAGTTTTGTTCCTGCGGAGAAGTGGAACTTATCATGTTTAAAATAATTAAAGCAAGAAATTTAAATTCTGCTGTAAAGCTGATGGAAATAGAAGCGCCCTATGTTGCAAAAAAAATAAAACCGGGGCAGTTTATCATTTTGCGCATCGATAATACAGGTGAACGCGTTCCGTTCACAGTTACGCAGGCTGATACCCAAAAAGGAACCGTTTCTATAATTTTTCAGCAGGTGGGCAAAACAACATATCAGCTCGCGTCGCTCAAAGAGGGCGATGAGATACTTGATCTTGTCGGCCCGCTTGGCATGCCCACTCAGCTTGAAGGCTACAAAAACGTCGCTGTTGTCGGCGGCGGTCTTGGCTGTGCGATAGCCTATCCGCTCGCAAAAAGCCTTTTTAATTTGGGCGCGCATGTTGACATCATTGCAGGTTTCCGCTCGCGTGACATCGTGATTCTGGAAGATGAGATGAAGGCATGCTCAAATCGGCTTTTAATCTGCACAGACGACGGATCCTGCGGCGAAAAAGGGTTTGTTACAAATGTGCTTGAAAAGCAGATAAAAGACGGCGCGGGTTATGACTGCGTAATCGCCATAGGTCCTTTAATCATGATGAAGTTTCTTGCCGAGCTTACGCGCCCTTACGGAATCAAAACCATAGTGAGCATGAACCCGATCATGATCGACG
>DBTI01000048.1:2146-2897 GCA_002306975.1 Ruminococcaceae bacterium UBA1320 | reverse complement strand
GGGCCTCAGGGTGGGCGATGATGTTTTATCAGGAGAGGGTGCCGACATTAAGCCGGGCAACACACTTCTTCTTCAGGACATCCCGGTTGGTACGTTTATTCACAACATTGAGCTATATCCGGGCCGTGGCGGTCAGTTAGTACGCTCCGCCGGCAACCTGGCTCAGCTCATGGCTAAAGAGAACGGCTACGCACTTGTGCGTTTACCATCCGGCGAACTTCGTAACCTTCAACCGAACTGCAAGGCAACAATCGGTCAGGTCGGTAATATCGACCACGAGAATGTCAAGCTTGGTAAGGCTGGAAGACGCCGCCACATGGGCTGGAGGCCGTCAGTTCGTGGTTCCGCCATGAACCCTAACGACCATCCACACGGCGGTGGTGAGGGCAAATCACCTATCGGACGTCCGGGACCTGTTACCCCGTGGGGCAAGCCTACTATGGGCTACAAGACTCGTAAGCATTCCCTGCCGTCTGATAAATTCATTGTAAAACGCCGCAACGGCAAATAAACCTTGATGGTTTTTAACCTTAGCGGAAAATTTGTTTTTGTAAGACGGTCGAAAGGAGGAACCACAAGTCTATGAGCAGAAGCTTAAAAAAGCCCCCTTTTGTAGAGGAAGCTCTTATGAAGAGGATTGAGAACCTCAACAAAGCCGGCGAGAAGCGTGTCCTGAAAACATGGAGCCGCGCCTCGACCATATATCCGGATTTTGTGGGTCATACGATAGCCGTTCACGACGGTCGCAAGC
>DBTI01000048.1:0-1895 GCA_002306975.1 Ruminococcaceae bacterium UBA1320 | reverse complement strand
CCGTTCACGACGGTCGCAAGCATGTCCCCGTTTATGTAACCGAGGATATGGTAGGTCACAAACTTGGAGAATTTGCTCCGACAAGAACCTTTAAAGGTCACTCGGGCTCTAAAGTCTCCAATTCTAAATAAAGGCGGCCGAAAGGAGGAAAATCGATGCAAGCAGTGGCGCATCTGAGATATGCGCGCATATCTCCACGTAAGGTTCAAATTGTTCTTGACCTTATTAGAAATAAACCGGCAAATATCGCAGCAGCGATTTTGAAACATACACCCAAGGCTGCCAGCGAGCCGCTTGAAAAACTTTTGAAGTCGGCAATGGCCAATGCAGAGAACAATCAGGGCATGGACGTATCCAATTGTATTGTTTCTCAATGCTTTGTCTGCCAGGGACCGACACTCAAAAGAATCCGTCCTAGAGCACAGGGACGCGCGTTCCACATTATGAAGCGTACTTCCCACATCACAATCGTGCTTGAGGAAAAGGAAAACTCATAAGAGGAGGTACAGTATGGGCCAGAAAGTTAATCCCCACGGGCTTAGAGTGGGTATTATAAAGGACTGGGACTCAAGATGGTTTGTTAAAAACAATGTCTTCGGCGACACACTCGTTGAAGATTACAATCTGAGAAAGTTCCTCAAATCAACACTTAACTCGGCAGGCGTACCGCGCATCGAAATCGAGCGCGATGCATCCCGTGTTCGAATTTTCATTCACTGCGCAAAGCCCGGCATGGTAATCGGCAAAGGCGGCGTTGAAATTGATAAGCTTCGTCTTAAATGCGAAGTTATGCTCAAAAAACCGGTTTCAATCAACATTGTTGAAGTTAAGACACCGGATACCAACGCTCAACTCGTAGCAGAGAACATTGCCGCACAGCTTGAGAAGCGCATCTCTTTCCGCCGCGCCATGAAGCAGTCAATAGGCCGCGCCATGAAGCTCGGAGCTAAGGGTATCAAAGTCGGCGTTTCAGGTCGTCTTGGCGGCGCTGAAATTGCTCGCAGCGAGCATTATCACGAAGGAACTATTCCACTTCAGACTCTTCGTGCAGACATCGACTACGGTTTTTCAGAAGCAAAAACCACCTACGGTCGTATCGGCATAAAAGTTTGGATATACAAAGGCGAAGTCCTGCCCGAGGTCAAAAAGACGACCCGTAGGGAAGGAGGAGAGCAATAATGCTGATGCCCAAAAGAGTTAAGTACCGTCGTGTTCACAGAGGCCGTATGACCGGTCGCGCAACACGCGGAACCGCTATAAACTACGGCGAGTACGGCCTTGTTGCGCTAGAGCCCGCGTGGATTACAGCAAACCAGATCGAAGCAGCCCGTGTCGCTATGACACGTTTTATTAAACGTGGCGGCCAGGTTTGGATAAAAGTTTTCCCGGATAAGCCGATTACAGAAAAGCCGGCTGAAACCCGAATGGGTTCTGGTAAAGGTTCTCCAGAATACTGGGTAGCAGTCGTAAAGCCGGGCAAGATTCTGTTCGAAATGGGCGGAATTGCAGAGGAAGACGCGAGAGAGGCAATGCGCCTCGCTATGCACAAGCTTCCTATAAAGTGCAAGTTTGTCAAGAAGGAAGAAGAAACGGGTGGTGAGCAATAATGAAGGCCAAGGAGATAAAGGAACTGTCGACTGTAGAGCTTAACGACAAGCTTAGGCAGTTGAAAGCCGAGCTTTTCAACCTTCGCTTCCAGCATGCCATAAACCAGCTCGACAACCCTATGCGGATTGCGGCCGTGAAAAAGGATATCGCCCGTGTCAAGACGATCATGCGTGATATAGAGCTTCACGAAAGCGTACAACCGTAAGTGGAAGGGAGGAATACAGGTGACTGAAAGAAATCTTAGGAAAACCCGAGTCGGTCAAGTCGTCAGCGATAAAATGGATAAA
>DBTI01000140.1 GCA_002306975.1 Ruminococcaceae bacterium UBA1320 | reverse complement strand
ATCGGCAAGAAGGGGCAGAACGTGCGCCTTGCCGCGAAGCTAACCGGTTGGCGCATTGATATAAAGCCGGAAAGTGAAGCCGAATCGACAAGTGAAGACACAGAGCCCTCAAAGACAGCAATGGCTGCCGCTTTTGCCGCCGCTGTTTCACAAAACGGCGAGGATTTTGAAGAAGAGCAGAGCAGTGAAGAAGAAGGCAACAGCGAAAATCATTACGATACTGAGCTTATTTAAGTGACATGCTGTTAAAAACAGCTTATAATAGTATTGTATGTCTGAACATATTTAGAAAACGCCGCGGATTTTGACGCGGCACGAGCTACGGAGGAATTTATGCAGCAAAAAAAAGTGCCCATGCGCATGTGCACCGGTTGCGGCGAGATGAAGCCCAAAAAGGAACTTGTCCGCATTGTCAAAAACGCCGAGGGTGAGATTTCTCTTGACGTAACAGGCAAAAAGCCCGGAAGGGGCGCGTACATCTGCAAGAATCCTGAATGCCTTAAAAAAGCGAAAAAGGCAAAACGCTTTGAGCGGGCATTCGGCAGCGCCGTGCCGGAAGAAATCTACACACGGCTTGAGGAGGAGCTTGCCGCCGATGGATAATACGCCGATTAACGGCAGAGAACAAGCGGTGGGAAAGCTCACAGGTATGATCGGCCTCGCTCGGCGCGCGGGCAAACTCACCTTTGGCTTCGATGCCGTCCTGCAAGATATTGAGACGGGAAAGGCAAAGGCAATTTTGCTTTCGAGCGACGCGGCAGAGCGCACAGCAGGAAAGATTAAAGCCGCGGGCGAGCGAAAAAAATCAAACCTCGCCGTTATACCGCTGACAAAAGTTCAACTTGGGCTTGCGATTGGCAGAGACGATACCGCGGTTGTATCGATAAACGACAAATCATTTGCCGGCAGAATCCTTGATTTAGCGCGAGCCGGCAGTTTCCTTGAGGGAAAGACAAATCCGGGGGGTAATCAAGCTGATTAACAACCACCCCGCGCTAACCGATTTTGGCTTCCATTACGCCGCCGTGGAAGCGTTATTCGATTTTACATGCTGCACAGCGGCAGATTGGAGGGCAAATTATGGTAATGAAATATAGGGTTCACGAAGTGGCTAAGGATCTGGGTGTCCCGAGCAAGGACGTCATTGATTTTCTTGGCAAGCACTACGAAGAACCGCGTAAACATATGACTGCCTTATCAGAGGAGGAACTTAATCTGATTTTCGAGCATTATACTAAAGATAAATCCGTCGATAATTTCGACACATATTTCGCTGCAAATACAGCGCCAGCGTCTGCATCTGCGGTGAACACACCTGCGGCGGGCAATTCCGCAGCAAATCCTGAACAGGCAGCCCCGGCTCAGAACACAGCGGAGCCGGCAGCGCAAAACAAGCCTGCAACCGCGCCTGCGACAGCTGCCCCGACACCCGCGGCGAGACCCGCGCCGATAGCGCCTAATGCTGCTCCCGCTGCCAATACACCGGCAAACAGAGCACCGCAAGGCGTAATGCCGCAGAACTCACCACAAAACGCGCCACAGGTTCAAAGACAATATCAGCAAAGACCGCAGCAGGGCTATAACCAAAGGCCGCCGCAGCAGTTTGGTCAAAGACCACCGCAACAACAACAGCCGCAGCAAGGCAGACCTGATGCGCGAAACGACAGGTTTAACAGACCTGCACCTCAAGGCACACCGGTTGGGCAAATCGCTCAAGGTGTTCAAGGCGCTCGTCCGGCACAGGGCAACCGCCCTGGGCAGTATGCAAACAACAACC
Source organism: Ruminococcaceae bacterium UBA1320 (assembly GCA_002306975.1). Lineage (GTDB taxonomy): Bacteria > Bacillota > Clostridia > Oscillospirales > Ethanoligenentaceae > Ruminiclostridium_D. The sequence continues at coordinate 10,965 of DBTI01000140.1, read as the reverse complement.
AAAACGCGCAGAACAGGGGCCCGCAGCGTCCGCAATACCCGGCGCACAACCAGTACCCGCAGCGTCCGCAGCAGCCGTTCACACCGCAGCCAAAACCTGCGCAGCCGAACGCCGCGCAACCGAATGCCGTTCAGCAGCAAAAGACCAAAACAGGCGCGGTCAGATACGTCGACACACGCGGCGCGGAAGTCGAGCTTGAAAAATATAATGAGCATTATGAGGAAATTGCACCGCAACAGCCGAAAAAAGCAAGCACCCTGCAGAGCAAGCAGAAGATTAAGCAAAAGTCGGCTGACCGCAGGCCGTATTACGCAAAACGCGAAACGGATGCGGAAAAGCTTCGCCGCCTTCAGCTTGAAAAGCAGAAAAAACAGCCTATCAAAGTCAGCATACCCGACGAGATTACTGTCGGTGAGCTTGCCGCAAGGCTGAAGATGACCGCAGCGACGGTTATAAAAAAGCTGATGACGCTTGATGTTATGGCTTCGATCTCCGATGTTATTGACTTCGACACCGCTTCACTTGTTTCAATCGAACTTGGCGCAAAGGTTGAAAAAGAAGTAGTCGTTACAATAGAAGACAAACTCATAGACGACAGCGATGATAAAGAAGAGGATCTTAAGCCGCGCAGCCCTGTTGTGGTTGTAATGGGACACGTTGACCACGGCAAGACCTCGCTTCTTGATGCTATCCGTAACACAGATGTTGTCGCGGGCGAAGCCGGCGGCATCACTCAGCACATCGGTGCTTACAGGGTTAAAATCAAGGGAAGAGATATAACCTTCCTTGACACACCGGGCCATGAGGCTTTCACTTCAATGCGTGCCCGCGGCGCTCAGATAACCGATATTGCCGTGCTTGTTGTTGCGGCGGATGACGGTATCATGCCACAGACAATTGAGGCGATTAACCACGCCAAGGCTGCGAATGTTACAATCATCGTAGCCATGAACAAGATTGATAAGCCGGGCGCAAATCCGGAAAAAATTATGCAGCAGCTTACTGAATACGGCCTTGTGCCGGAAGAATGGGGCGGCGAAACCATATGTGTTCCCGTTTCGGCTGTAAAGCATGAGAATATCGACAAGCTTCTTGAAATGGTACTGCTCGTTGCCGACATGAAGGAACTTAAAGCAAATCCCAGCAGAGCGGCAAAGGGCGCAGTAATCGAAGCAAGGCTTGATAAGGGCAGAGGCCCAATTGCCACTATGCTTGTGCAAAACGGCACACTGCATAACGGTGACGTTATTATAGCCGGCACAACGGTCGGGCATATCCGCGTTATGAGCGATGAACACGGCAAGCAATTAGATGAAGCAGGTCCTTCGGTTCCTGTTGAGGTCACCGGTCTTTCCGAAGTTCCGGAAGCGGGCGACATTTTCCACGCAGTCAAAGACGAGCGCATGGCGCGCGAGCTTGTTGACCAGCGCCGTCACCAGGAAAAAGAGGAGCAGTTCTCTTCTTATCAAAAGGTTACACTCGACAACCTGTTCGCACAGATGCAGGAGGGTGAAATCAAAGAGCTCAGCATTATCGTCAAAGCCGATGTTCAAGGCTCTGTTGAAGCGGTTCGCCAGTCTCTTGAAAAGCTTTCAAACGAAGAGGTTCGCGTTAAGGTTATTCACGGCGGCGTCGGCGCGATCAACGACAACGACGTAAAGCTTGCGGAAGCCTCAAACGCGATCGTCATCGGATTTAACGTAAGGCCGGATGTTGACGCAAGAAACAACGCCGAAATTGCCGGAGTTGAAATGCGCATGTACCGTGTCATTTACGACTGCATTGAAGAAATAGAGTCGGCAATGAAGGGTATGCTTGCGCCAAAGTTCCGCGAGGTTCAGCTTGGCCGCGTCGAAGCGCGTCAGGTCTACAAGATTACCAATGTCGGCACAATTGCCGGTTGTTATGTGCTTGAGGGCAAGGTTGCCCGCAGCGCGCTCATCCGCGTTGTGCGTGACGGAATAGTTATCGCAGAGGATAAGATTTTGTCGCTCAAACGTTTCAAGGATGACGCAAAGGAAGTCATGCAGGGCTATGAATGCGGAATCGGTCTTGAAAAGTTCAACGACGTAAAAACCGGCGATATCTTTGAATCATTTGTAATTGAAGAATACCGCGAGTAATTTAAACTATATATATCAAAATAAGTATTTCATACATGATTATGATATATATAGTTACGGGCTAAACGCCATGGCGTGTGCGAAATTTTGCTAACGCAAACGCACAAGCGCAATTATATATAACACAATTGGATTGTGCGATGGAAAGTTGCATAAATAATTTATTGTGTTATATGTAATAATATACTGTTTCTACAGCGGTCGCCGAGAGGCGGCCGTTGAATTTAGGGGCAGACGATTAATACTAATCTTCTTCTGAGATAGTGACAAAAAAATCTTCACAAAAACCATAAATCAAAGTTTTTGCTTGATTTTTTTGACTATCTCTATCGAAGATAAGTATAAAAGAACATTGGGGGTGCTTTTATGGCGGGTTACAGAATGGACAGGCTCACCGAGGATATAAAGCGTGAGATTACAGATATACTGCGCAGCGTCAAGGATCCGCGCATTACCGGGCTTGTAAGTATTGTTAAGGTTGTGGTTTCTTCCGACCTTTCTTATTCTAAGGTTTATGTCAGTGTGATCGGCGGCGACCCAAATGAGGCGCTAAAAGGTCTTAAAAGCGCCTCAGGCTATATTCGCCATGAGCTTGCCAACCGTATTCATATAAGAAAGACGCCCGAAATAAAATTTATCTGTGATGACTCAATTGAGCAGAGCGCCCGAATTTCAAAGATGCTCGGGGAGCTCAATAAAGGAGAATGACATATGCCGCAAATATTAGAAAACGGTGAGCAGGTGAAGCCGCTTGAAAAAGCGGTCAAATTGCTTTCGCAGGCGGACAGAGTGCTTATTCTAACACATAAATCTCCGGACGGTGACACGCTTGGTTCAGCCTTCGGGCTTTGCCGCGCTTTATTAAAGCTGGGCAAAACCGCGCGCGTCGTCTGTGCCGACCCGTTCCCCAAAAAGTACAACTACATTTTTGAAGGCTTAAAGCTTGACGAGATCCAGCCGGATTTAATCGTCGCCTCCGATATAGCCTCAGTTGAGCTGATAGGCGACGGCCTTGCGCAATACGCAGACAAGGTCGGTCTTTGCATAGACCACCACCCGTCAAACTCTGAATATGCAGGTTTTACGTTGGTTGACCCAAAAGCCGCTGCGACCTGCGAAATAATGGCAGAGGTAATTGCTTTACTTGGAGTAGAAATTGACAGCAATATTGCTGATTGTTTATATACAGGGCTTGCAACAGACTCAGGCTGCTTCCGTTTTTCGAACACCACACCGAATACACTGCGTACTGCGGCGATGTTAATAGAAAAAGGCGCCGACTCGATAAGGCTTAACAAGATGCTGTTTGAAACCGATTCGCGCGCAAGGCTGGAATTACAGCGCATGGCGCTTGAATCGCTTGAATACCATTTCGGCGGTAAGGCGGCGCTCATTACGATTACAAATGAAATGATAGAAAAATCGGGTGCTTTGGATTCGGAGACCGAGGGGATTCCGTCCATTCCGGCGCGCATTGAGGGCGTAGAGGCGGGCATAACCGTCAAGGAAAAAGACAAGGGCGTCTATAAGATTTCGCTGCGCACCGGTCTTTCTCTCAACGCTTCTGATATCTGCGCGGAGCTTGGGGGCGGAGGGCACGCGGCCGCCGCGGGCTGCCGTGTTGAAGGCAGCCTTGACGACGCGAAACAGTCGATTTTAAAAGCAGTTAAAAGAGAAATAGAAAAGCAGGGCATGAAAGGCGAGAACAAATGAACGGCGTAATCTGTATCGACAAGCCTGAGGGCATGACATCGTTCGACGTCGTGGCGGTTCTGCGAAAAATAACGCGCGAGCGCAAGGCGGGGCATGCAGGGACACTTGACCCAATGGCAACAGGCGTGCTGCCTGTGTTTTTCGGTGAGGCGACAAAGGCAATTCCACTTTTGCCAGACCACGACAAGCGTTATATTGCGGGGTTAAGGCTTGGATTGACAACAGATACGGGCGATACAACAGGCAAGGTGCTTGAAACTTCACCGGTTAATGTGACGCCGGAGCAGGTTGCCGCCGCCGCTCTTTCCTTTAAAGGGGAGATTGCGCAGGTGCCGCCGATGTATTCCGCGCTTAAGGTTAACGGCAGGCATCTTTATGACATTGCCCGCGAGGGCGGTGAGGTTGAAAGGGCCGCACGCAATATTACGATATATGATATTGAGGTGACCGGCAGGGACGAGGTTACAGGCGATTACAGCATGGCTGTTTACTGCTCAAAGGGAACCTACATACGCACGCTTTGTGAGGATATCGGCAAAAAGCTTGGCTGCGGAGGGGCAATGTCGTCACTGCGCAGAACCTTTGCCGCCGGCTTTGAAATTGAGCGGTGCAAGACGCTTGATGAGGTCAAATCACTCGCCAAAGAGGATAATTTGAGCAATACTATACTTGGTGTAGAAGAAATATTCACGGGCTTACCCCAAATCAGGATTACTAAAAATCAGGCGATAAGGTTTCGCAACGGCGGAGAGCTATCTTTTGACCGGCTTGAAAAAGAACCGGAAGAAGGACTTTGCCGTGTCAATTATGCCGGTCTTTTCATCGGGCTGGGGCTGGCGGATATTGCACAAAGACAGGTTAAGGTCAAGTGTCATTTTAACCGCGATGCCGTTATCGGCGGGGAGGAATCTATTCACGAAAACATATAACTTTGAGGAGTTTTTGAAACTCGTGAAACCCGGAGGGCAAACACAGCCGTCTGCGGTTGCTCTCGGTTTTTTTGACGGCGTTCACCTGGGGCACGCCGCGGTTATAAAAGAAACAGTTCGCCAAAACCTGCAAACTGTTGTCGTCACCTTTTCACATAACCCCGGAAAAACCGAAAACGGTCACGCGGTGCCGGAGATTTCCAGCCATGCGCTAAAAGAAAAAATTCTGGCTTCCATGGGCGTTGACGTTGTTGTCTATCTTGATTTCGAAAAAGTGCGCGGCATGGAACCGAATGAGTTTATCAGCATGCTTACCTCAGCCTTTACAATAACACATATAAGCAGCGGCTTTAACTATCGTTTTGGCAGCGGCGCATGCGCCGGTGTGAAAGAGCTTGAAGCGATCTGCACACCGCTGGGCATTGAGGCTTGCGCGGTCGCGCCTGTTCGTGTAGGCGAGCTGCCGCTAAGCTCAACGCGCATTCGCGCGCTGATTTGTGACGGCGATGTTAAAAGGGCGGCTGTGCTGCTCGGGCGGCCTTTTGCCTTTTACGCCGAGGTTGTTTATGGCAGGCAGCTTGGGCGCACGCTTGGAACGCCGACAATCAATCAGCTTTTGCCGCCGCCGCAGATTCTGCCGCGGTTTGGCGTTTATGCTTCTGTCGCTCATGTGAGCGGAAAGAAGTTGCCCGCCGTTACCAACGTTGGCGTAAAGCCGACGATTTCAGACAGCGAGGCCGCAAGCGCGGAAACCTATATTATGGGCTTTGACGGCGACCTTTACGGCAAAACTGTGCAGGTTGACCTTTTGGAGTTTATAAGAGCGGAAAAGCGTTTTGGCAGCATTGACGAGCTGCGCGATCAGATTAATCGAGACGCAGAAAAAGCAAATGAGATTGTAAAAAGAGCGTTAGAGTCAGAAACCTGATTCATAAAAGATATCAATAAAAGCCCTGTGTCTCATGACGGAGACGCAGGGTTTTTATTGATAATGGGTGTTGCATATTCTGTTATCGGAATCGTTTTATCCAGCGTCATATTTATTGCCTGATCTTCCTTTGACTTGTTTTGGTAAGCAAGCGGTGTTATCCCTTCTATTTGTTTAAACAGGCGGCTGAAGTAATGGATGCTTTCAAAACCGAGTGAATCGGAGATTTCGGTAATGTTCATTCCCGAATACAGCAGCAGCTCTTTTGATTTTGCGATTTTTTGATGATTGATATACTTCTTTGGCGCATAACCTGTCGCCGTTTTGAATATTGAAGAAAAATAATGATTGCTGTAGCCGCTGAGCTTCGCAAGCTCTGTGATACTCAAATTTTCTTCGATATGTTGATCAATGAAGTCTAAGGCAAGCCGGATGTTTACATCAAGATCAGCCTGGGGATGAATAAAAAAATTACTGTGAGTAGTTTCGTGTTGAAATATACGGCGGGACAGGCAGAAAATCAGTTCCTGCAATTTTAAAGTGGCAATTTCTCCGCTATAATCTAACTGGTTTATCGCTTCTTCAAAAATGTGTTTAAAAAGAATGCTCTCATATTGCGACGCATTGCCGATAAAAACAGGCAGGAGTTTTGTAACCGAGCCAAGCGAGCTGTTGCAGGAGAATTTTGTACTTATGCTATGCCAGTTGTCTTCGCCGTAAACCGCGTGATCGGTGTTTGGCGGAATTAATATAACCGTGTGTTTTTGGGCGATGTATTCTTTATCTGAAACAATAATTTTCCCTTTTCCGCTCAGTCCGTATACAAACTGGTAAAAATCATGAGAATGAAATGCCACATATTGATTGTCGGTTTTTAAATCCTTGGAGATTCGGTGTATTGTAATAGCGTTTTCCATAACGGAGTGACCTCCTGTTGCGACATGTGCTTTTATATCATTATATATTATTGGGGTTAATATTTTCTACTGTTTAAAAGAATATACTTTTAAACAAAAAAGGAAAAACAATTAAAAAACACCTTACAAAAAATAAAAAGGTAAATTGTCCAACAAAATCGGATTATTGTTAAAATACAGTTGATTCAATAATGGCTATAATAAGAATGATATTAATACTACTCGACAATAAAAAAGCACAATGTAAAAAAGGAGAATCTCAATGGGATATTTTATTCCGGGCATTATGATCTCTCAGGGGTATCCGAACACCAGAGATGAAAAAGGCGCGACCTTTCAGGCAATTCAGGATGCTACCGCAGACGGATACATCAAAGCTGTACAGTGCCTCAATGTTATAGATTCAAAAGAGCGCGGAGATATAAAAAAGTATATTGAAGCGAATGATATTTATCTTACTTATTGTCTTTCGCGCGCTGTCTCGGATAACAAGTTGAACTTAAGCTCGTTGGATGAAGAGTTAAGAGAAAAAAGCGTTAGGTTTGTTATAGATAAGGCGGAGGAAGCGAAGGAAATCGGGAGCGGCGTGGTTCAGGTTATCAGCGGTAAAAGACCGGACTCGGCTCATGACCGCCCAAAAGCATTGGCCAAGCTCCAGCAGTCGCTCGCGGAAATCGCAAAAGCTTATAAAGCTTATAACATTGAGCTGGTGATCGAACCGCTCGATTATTTTGCAGACAAGAAAAATACGCTGGGAACAACGATTGAGGCTCTGGAGCTTTGTGAGGCAACGGATAATTTGGTTTTGTGCCTTGACACGGCACACATGCTGTTAAATGGCGAAGATATTGTGCACATGACTTTGATTGCGAAAGAATCAGCACCCGAATTTCATTTTTGCAATTGCAGCAGAGACAAATCCTCAGCGTTTTACGGGGACAGACACCTTCTCATTTCACAAAAGGGCGACGCCGAGGAAACACAAGTGCTTGAATGGTCGAAGCAACTGAAGAACATCGGCTATTTTTCAAAAACAAAAACGCCGCGTCTGTTTTTTGAAATCAATTGCGAATTAGCGAAAAAAGCGCCTTCGGAACTTACAGACTACTGCATTACTTTATTTCAGAGAATAGAAAACAGCCTATATACTCCTGAATAAATAATTGGTTTATGAGCAGTTGTATATAGAAGGTTAAATATATTGGGAAGTGATTGGCATGGGATGCGGAAGAATTAGAAAAAGCACAGAAAAAAACCGGCTTACATGGCTGGTTGACGGTGAAATGAAAGACATAAGAAGCGGAGTTATTGATTTAGAAAAAGGACATTCCGTAGAAGTATCCACCGCAGATTATGAATATGGGTTTGTTCTTATTCACGGGCAATTTTGCGCGAAAACATCTTCGGGTGATAAATTCATCACAGGTATCCGTCATGATTTTCATGAGAAGCCATTTGGCTTGCTTATTACTAAAGAAGAAACTGTAACGTTGACCGCTTTGGAAGACAGTTTGATCGGGGTTGGCGCCGCACCGGCTGCTGACAAATATAGAAACAAGCTGATTACGCAGGAAGAAGTCGGCGGCGGGCAGCGTGGGAAAGATAACTGGAGCCGTTCTGTAAATTTTATTATCTGGACGGATAACACCAAGGGGAATATGTTAATGATGGGGGAAACAATTATTCCGTCGGGGAATTGGTCGACTTTCCCGCCTCATCGGCATGACTATAAAAGCGATGATGAAGTTCCATACAATGAGATTTATTATTATCGTTTTGAAAGACCTTCCGGCGCGGGATTATTGTGGCAGTTTGACGACGACAATAAAATGGACAACGCTTATAGCGTTAAAAACGGCGACAGCATTTATATGGATAAGGGTTATCATCCCTTGACTTGCATGCCTGGCTGCGACATGTATCAGCTTACGATTATGTCCGGGTCTTACCGCCAGTCAAAGGCGAAGCTGCATCCCGATTATACATATATTTTAGAAGAAAACAAAATGAACAACCCTTATGCGTATCAAATGACAAAAGAATAAACATCTTCTTTCATATGAACAGCCCCCGATCGTAACCGACGATTGGGGACTGTTCTGCAATATTCTCTATATATCACCCAACAATAGTACAGGTTTTGTTATCTGTATTTCTAATTTTACTTTGAGTAGTAATCCAATCTTCAATTTGGCTTTTCAAATCTCGATTATCAGGCATATAACAGGCACCGTTTATGTAGATATAATCACCGTTTTCGTATATAAATAATTTTTGATGTTCACCAGCATAAAACCAGCAGATGACTTCGAGTTTTAATTCATAGCGCTGAGGATTAAGTCTGGTATAACGGCTGTTATCTAATATTTTGAATAACGCGTTAATTCTTTGTTTATCTATTGTTTTAATTTCTCGTTCGCCAACGTTCATGTTTAAGCTTGAGATTGCATTTTCTTCTTTAAATGAATCGCTTAGGTGACACTTATTCAAGTTTGAGCTTCCGAATGAAAGAATTGAACTTATAAGCATTATTGAGGATGCTATTAAAATCTTCATTTTAGATTTCAAACGGAATCCTCCTATCTTTTGATACCTCATTATATCATATAATCGTTATTATAAGTATCAATTTACCATCACAAAACGAATTGATGGCCGGTAGTATTATTTTTTCCGTTTTCCATCTTCAAACTCTTTAAATGCGGCGAGCGTGAAGAGCTGATAGCTCACTGATTGCAAAAATTCCGCGAGGAAGAAGGTATCCCGCGCACTCAGGTCATGGGAAAGTGCCATTGAGACCGTTGCTACAAGCTGCACATACTCGCAGCCGTTTATTCCCTCAGGGCAATGCATGGCAATCCCTCCCCACTTTTAGTATATGCGCGCGGGTCAATCGCGTAATGGCATTTGGTTAGTAATTTTTGTAAGGTGTTTATAAGGCGCAGGTTTTATAGTATAATTGATTTATGCACTGAAACTATTTTGAGGTAATATAATGAGAAGATTAGAAAAACTGCTGTCTTCACTCATCGTTATACTTATATGCGTTCTGATTGGCGCTGCTGCGCTTCAAAGCAAGCAATTAACCGGCATTAAGAGCACCATTTCTCAAGTGGTGAGCGAAGCAAAGCAGGTCATATCATCGGCAGTAAATCTGATTACAAATGATTCGGAACAAAGCGAATCAAACACGTCGGGCAAACCGGCGGAGAAAACAAAGGCAAAGAGCGGAACGCCCGCGATCCCCGTCGAGTCAAAAATCACTTCCGCTCCGGCTTCCGACGATGCGCAGTCCAGCGTAACAGAGCCTGTTGCAGCGGCGACGCTCAACAGCGTTTGGGGTGAAACCGGCATGAAGGGGCTAACCGTTTATGAATACGGCAAGACGCTTTTAAACAGCACCGAGAAAAGCAGCTATTGCAACATTGCCGACGCTGTGCGCAATGTAGAGCCGCAGCTTAAAGTTAAAACCGTTCTTACGCCCACTCAAATTAAAAAGGTTTATGAGTATTATATCTATGACCATTCTGATATTTTTTATATCGAAGGGGTAAGCCTTGTTTATTATCAAGAGGGCAACGAATATGCCTATACATTTTCCTTTGAATACAAATATGGCGGAGATAAAGCCAAAATAAACACCATGCGCTCGCAGATACGCACAAAGGCGCTTCAAATGCTGAGCGCGGCAGATGGTAAATCCACAGACTTGAAAAAGGAAAAGGCGCTGCATGACGTGCTGATAAAGCAGTGCAGCTATGATTTAAAGGCGGCACAGAATCAGGAAGCATATCCCGACAGCTTTTCGGTTTATGGCGCGCTCGTCAACAACAAGGCGGTCTGTCAGGGCTATGCGCAAACCATGAAGCTACTCTTATCCTCTGTAGGAATAAAGACGCTGTATATAACAGGGCAGGCAAACGGCGGGGGGCACGCTTGGAACATGGTGCAAATAGGCGGCAAGTGGCGTTACCTCGACGCTACCTTTGACGATCCTGTTTATTATAACAGCAAGGGTGATTACACAAGCTACAGTACAATAAGCTACACCTATTTTAACTATACAAGCAAAGACGACCGCACAATTGGAACCTTTGATAGCGCAAATCCTTTTTCCGGAACATCTGAAAACTATGCAACAATGCCCAAGGTGAACTGAAGATGATACACCAATAATTAACGGCAAGGATACTTATACTAACAGTAGGAGTATCCTTGCTGTTTTCCGCTTTTAAGTCATAGCGCAAGAATAATATAATAATAATAAGAAGAAATCGAATGAATAGTCGTAATATATACGAGTAATGTAACAAAGGAGAAAGTAATTAGCGAAAAGCAGAAGAAAAGGGTAAAAA
>DBTI01000225.1 GCA_002306975.1 Ruminococcaceae bacterium UBA1320 | reverse complement strand
AAAACAACGTATATAGAAGAAGCGCGATAGCGTTGTTTACTTGAAAAACCGCCAATGAATTTGTTGCCACCATGATAACAATTAAAGCGACGGATGCAAGCACTTTCTTTGCCTTGCTGGAATCTCTTCGTGAAAAGAAATGGTTATAAAGCTGATATGCAATTAATACTTCGACTACTGCGGAAAAACATAGCAAGAGTTGCTCATTCACGGCCTTTTTCCCTCCAAGAATTTCATGAACGATTTATTGAAGTCTTGATACTTCCCTTTAATAAATGCAATAGTTTTACCATTACTCAGCTTCAATTCAGTCTTGGTGGTTGCAGCCACATGTGTAAAATTTATGAGATAACATTTTTGCGGATAATAAAATTGCCCAACTGGCAATCTGTTGTAGAAACTGTCTAAGGTTTCCAAAGTTAAATATTGAGCCACAGTTGTATATACATAGCGTTTTCGCCCATAGGATTCAATGTAAATAATATCCTCGATATTTACTATGTTACAGTGCGTTTTGAATTTAACATCTATTTTTTGCGGCGAGTGTCTAATCCATTTTACCGCGCTTATAAGTGCTTCCTCAAATTCTTCAGGGTTTATTGGTTTTTCCAGATATCTAAGCACCCCGGCCTTATAGCCTTCACGATATCTGTTCATCAGCGAAGTAACAAGAATAAATACAGCGGTATTTCCCTTTCCCCTAAGCTGTTTTCCTATGGCAATTCCATCTTTTCCTTCCTCCAAATTTATATCGAGAAATAAAATGTCATAATCAAAGGGAGCTTCGATTAAAGCTGTAGAAGTTGGGTAATATGATAATGTGTATTCCTCATTGTGTTTAATGCTAGCAACTGTCAGGAGTTCCTTAAAAGCCTTTTCAAAAGCAGGCTCATCGTCACAAATTGCAATCTTTATCATTTTGGATATCTCCAAAGTCACGATATATTTCTATAAAAAAGTATATACTTACATTTGCTGACTTTCAATATATATTATAACAGGTTTGCATCTAAGGTAGTTGATTTTCCATATTTGTACTCATTAATTATACACGGCAAGGAAGGCATCCTCTCGCTAAATGTGAGGATGCCTAATATCACGCGGTATGTTTAAGAATAAATATTAACTTTTAAAGAATCAAAAACATTCAGCTTGCGATTAGATTTAAATCGTTAATATAGAAAATCAATAGAAGCTGTTTTTTGAAAAAACAAATAGATCAGTATCATCTTTGTTTAAAAAGAAGGGAGAGGCGGGAATTAAATTCACCGCCCCCATCCTTGGTCTACTCTATGAAAATTATTAATCAGAGGATTCAATCTCGTAGTAGTACTCGTCGCTCTTAGGGTTCTCACTCAGCAAACCAATTTTTACTACATAGTTTGTACGCACCATCGCGCCCATTGCGTTTTCTGAATCAACATATGACTGAACATAGTAAACATCGTAATTTTTCCCGCCATAAGTCATGCCGGAACGATCATTCTGGATATTGTCTGGATCGTATTTCTCAAATTTTGCTGTTGAAGGAGAGATAACCGCGTTGTAATTACACCCGATGAAGAAGGTGCATTCTTGTTTTCAGTTCCCGATTTTCCACAAGTTCAGTTTGAAGCACCAACATTGGAATACGGTTTGCAGTCCATCGGGGATGTGATCCGCGAGGAGCTGAGTGGGATGGCATATCCACCACTTTCCACAAGATTAGAAACGATAATTGTTGCACCAGGGCAGCTACTGCTGCAGGTGCCGGTATAAACAATAAGCCCTACCTCTGCGGAGGTAGGGCTATCCCTTTTCAGGATCTTACCGAAATAAAAAGAAGATGAAACAAATATCTTAGTGGGATACTTCGTATGACAATTTTTTTGATATACGCTCAACACATAACATTAATTAGAGTTGTTAGTAACTTATTTATGAAGACTAGTAATAAAGATCGGGTGTATCGAAAACGCAGTTCCAAAGTGAAATTGTTTGTCAGGTTTAAAACGGAGGGGATCCGTTCGTCGCTTTACCGAACGGATCCCTCAATAGTATTTTACTCTTTTATTATTGGTGAAGCTACACTACCGTCTCAATAAAGCGTTTCAGAATAGTTGCAACCTCTGCTCGTGTTGCTGTTTCTTTTGGCGCAAACCTGCCGCCAACACGCCCGACGATCATTCCGGTCTGCTGACAGTACAGTGCCGCATCCTGCGCCCAGGAGGCGATATCCGCTGAATCAGGATAAGTCAATAAGGTCCCGCTTCTCTCACCGGAGACTTTCAGGAAGGCTGTAAAGCGATACAGAATCGCGGCCATTTCCTGACGGGTAATTTCGCGGTCCGGTTCAAAGTGGCCGCCACCGATACCTTCTATGATATTGTTTTTAGAGCACCAGTCGATGTATTTACCATACAAGCTATCATAATTGCAATCGGTAAAGGCGTGTGTGTCGGAGGCGGAAAGGAACCCGTAGCTGCGTTCATACAGCCGACCAATAACGGTTGCAAACATGGCCCGCGTCATACCGGTTTCCGGTGAAAAGGCATTGTCGCCTGTGCCGACAAAGATTTCCCGTTCCGTGACAAAATCGATATAGGATTTTGCCCAGTGCCCCGAAATATCTGTAAAGCTTTTCGGATTCGGAATGAAGAGTACGCTTGCTCAGCTTATCTTCTCCCGTAACAGTATCGACTTTCTTGATAGTACCAACAAATAGTTTGATAATTTAATTTTAAAATGCAAAAAATAGCCGACTTTCTACGTATTTGCAGAGAGTCGGCTATGTCTTTTAATATCGTTTGAACGCAACACATTTTAGATCAGCTACAAAACACCTTAGAAAGTTATAAAAACGGCCCAAAATCAATGATTCGGGGCCTTTTGGTGGTTGCGGAGACAGAATTTGAACCTATGACATTCGGGTTATGAGGGATAGACACATACGAACACGGTCGCCTATATCTGCCTTATGCGGTTTTTTCCGTCATACTTCAAACAACATTCCACTGGGCTCAAATAGCCAAGGATGCGTGCATACGTTTTGGTTATAAAACAACTAAACATACTCGTAGTCATTTGCCTTAACTACTTCAAGTGGAGCACATTTCCTGCAATTGATATATTTCTTTGTATTTCACAGCTAAAAAATACCTAACCACTTTGCGCCAAAACTCCCGAGCTGATAGTAGGTAGTTGATGACTGGGCACTGCATATCATCCAACAGGTTATCGCTGTATTAACGAAAGCGCCGAGCCAAATGCTGCCTGTCTGATTATAGAACTTACGTCCAATCAGCACAAACAGAGGAACATTAATCAACATCGGCCAAGTGGATACAAACGCTATGGAAGGCATGACACCGACACCGGTTTTCCAATAGGTCACATAGCAAACTCCGTAACTGATGAAGCACGCTGCGTATATGCCTATGCAGGAGAGAACCATCTGCAGCACTGTGTTTCTACCTTCGCGCATGTCATTCATTTTTCCTGCATTAACAAATAAACCGCCGACGATAAATGTGGGCAGGATTACGATTGCATAGCGTATGCACTGCACGAAGTTCTGCGGAAGCATATCCTTTACGCCGGTATCCCAGAAGCGGTAATCCTGATGGAAGAAAAATTTGATCGCGGCAAGTGAGACATAAGCGCATATAAACAAAATTGCCGCGATAAGGAGATATTTGAACACGCGTGAAGGCTTGGTAATGAAATTCAGCTTGCGAAGCGGATTGATATTTTTCTTTTTGCAGTTATAAACGCAGAAAATTGCGACTAGTACAAGCGAGCACGCGGCAACAATCCACATATATATGAGATGTATATTTGCGGTGAAGTCCATGGACCAGAATTTCGTTACCCATTTGGTCTTGAATCCAAGACTCGGCCCGTTGTGGGCGACAAAGCTTATTGTAAAGTATGTAACTAGCGCATATACAGCGGAAAGAGCCCAAAATACGTAACTTTTTTTGCTGGCGATAGGGTCACATACTTCCTGTTTGCACTCTGCAAAATACTTCTGGTTCAAAAGAAGGCCGGAAAGCGCGATAAGTGCTAAACACATCGAAATAAATGCGATAAGGTTGAAAAATTCTCTGAACATGAAACGGATATGGGATGCGTTCAGCGGAACTGTTGACGAATCGGACAACTCTCCGCGGTTATACGAAAGTGCTTGCTCAAAATACTTAACCGTATGTGATGCGGCATCGATACTAAAATAATCGCGCGCGTGGGAGTTGACGGGCGTAAAGAATATGCGGGTGGAGCGTTCGCTGAGCGCCTGCTGAAGCTCGGTACTCGTCGCGACGGAGGTGTCATTGATTGTTCCGAGGGTTGTACTTGTGGGTTTGTTTTCGTCTGTAAAGATTTTAGTCTGATACCATGTGTCTATACTAATTTTTCCGGTTGTCTGGAAACGACTGAGCATCTTCTCGTCAACAAGATTTTTTTGACCCAGACCGGCTCTGCCTTCGTTGAACATGCTGACCTGCCAACAAGCGTTGCATTGCGGGACGCGAGTCACGTCATAACCGCCGACGGATACCTGCTTCTCCTCGAAGCCCCAGTTACCTCCTAAGATAAGAGCGGCATAAACAGTGTTATCTATGTAGTCCTTTTTCTCTGCTTCCAATGAGTAATAATAATCCAGCTGATCCTTGGTAAGGCGTTCTTTTGCCATAGTGTCGGCATTCGCAGAGATTTCTTCATAAGTAAATTTTTGGCCGAACACCTCGTACATGACGTTTATCATAAGGTCGTTCAATGTAAGATAACTGCAGTCCTCCCCAACAACTGCCGCTACACGCTGAGATCCCTGAGAGTGGCCGACAAGTCCTATACGTGTTTTGTCAATATACTGAAGGGTTCGCATATATTTCAGCGCGTCGTAGATGCCGCCGGTGTCGTCGCTGCCGTCGGAGGTTTCCGACGAACCCGAACCATATGCGGATACGCTCAGTACAACAAATCCACGGCGCGCGAATTCCTCTGCGAGTCCGTTCACGGTGCTGTTTGAGCAGCTCGCTCCGTGGGTTACAAGTATCGCGGGTAGTTTGTCATTAGCCGAAACTATCCTTGGCGTGTAAAGAGTTGCCTGCATGACTGAGCCTCTGGAATCGAATGAAATATCATTTACCTTGACTTTGCCCCAATCACAAGCAAGCATGTACGCAAAATAGCTGCTGAGAATGATGACGATAAGCAATATGGCAAGGATCTTTCTGCATCCTTCTACGGTATTGAAGGTGAGCTTTCGTGTCTTGCCGGCCAGTGTGATTTTTCCCATTATTAATCCTCCTAGTTCGTAACTTTCAAATAAAGTTACTCTCAAATATTGTGCTGCTGTCAAACCGTTTTGAATAATTTTACTTGAGTACCAAACAAATCAAAATAAAACAGTAACTTTTTAGAACTGTCCCCCCCGGAAAACAATTCGTAGTTGGATGTAACAGCAGATGGAATCTTGCGCAATCAGAGTAGCATGACTGCGCAAAAATTACAATGCAAATAATACAACAAATTGCAATATCAACATTTACAACAAGCCTATAAGCGCAAAATTGTATGAAATTTGAATATTTGTATTGTTAATATGCTCAATTCGAAACTATTTGTACTTTTTTCACTTTGCATATTGTAATTCTATATGTGGATGAACTATAATCAGGTTATGTTTAACATAGAAAGTTGGAGTGATGCAAGTGAATTCATCAAATAAATACACACAACTTTATAATTCGATTACAGACCGGATTAAGAAAGAGAATTTTTGCGTTGGAGACAAGTTGCCAACCGAAGTGGAACTTTCCAAGGAATATGGCTTCAGCCGACAAACAGTTCGCCAAGCACTCTCAAAACTTGAGGCAAATAAAATTATCTACAAGGTTCAGGGGAGCGGCTCATTCATCGCTGATTCCGCCCTTATACTGAAAAGAACCATGCGTATTGCGGTAATAACAACCTATATCAGCACTTATATTTTCCCTTCCATCCTGCGTGGAATTGAGACCGTGGCAACTACGAACGGCTATTCAATCTTAATAAAAGCCACGAATAACAGCGTTGCAAAAGAGCATGACATACTCAGCAGCATCTCATCACGCGACGTTGACGGCGTTATTGTGGAAGGAACCAAGACGGTGCTTCCCAATCCGAATTTATTGTTTTACCGTTCGCTTGCCAATGATAATATTCCCCTTGTATTTATTAACGGGTTTTATCCAGAATTGATGGATAAATCGCACGTCAATATTAATTATGTAGTTACCGATGATTATCAGGGATGCTACGATCTGACCTCCGAACTCATTCGGAAGGGGCATTCGTCCATTGGTGGTATCTTTAAGAGTGATGACACACAGGGGATGCGTCGGTTCTCCGGATATATGGACGCGATGATTAACAACCACATTCCGGTAAAAGACGAGCTTGTGCTGTGGTTCAATACTGAAACAAAATTCGGCATAGAGCAGCAGCTTAAACAGTCAGGCCTATCTGCGAACTGCACCGCGATGGTTTGCTATAACGATGAGGTCGCGCTTCAGGTGCTGGAATTACAGAAAAATGAAGGCGGAAATATAACC
>DBTI01000188.1 GCA_002306975.1 Ruminococcaceae bacterium UBA1320 | reverse complement strand
GCCCTCCGCGGTTGCGTGGCTATAATGTAGATATAATCTTTTTGCTTCTGCTGCGGCTCTTTTGTGCTGATTTCTATCTGGAATATTTAATCTGTTGCTATCTCTGTGATTTCGCAGTTCTCACTTAAAGAGTATCTTAAAACCCGAATCTTAAATTTACTTTATAGGCACGCACCGAAGCGGGCGCTTTGGCGCTGAATTTGTAGCAGAGAGAAGCGGATTTGAGAAATTTTCAATTTCGAAAATCAGGCAAACAAAAACTGTGAGGCCTGAACCTTATTACGGCCGAACGGATTTTTTTGTTTGCCTGCCGCGCTGCTATAAAAGGTGCGCTACTGTACTAAGCGCCCGTTTCGGTGCCCTCCCACAGGGTTGAGGGGCGGCAGCCCCCACGTTGCTTTAGTTCCTTTCTGTACGAACAGAAAGGAACCGCCAGTCGCGGGGTGAGCGACAAAAAGGTTATTAGAAGAATCTCCTTTTAAACAAATAATAAATAAGAGCAACCGACCCGCCAGTTGCGGCATGAGCGACAAAGATACTAGTAGAAGAATGTGCATTTTAAACAAAAAAATTATTAAAAGAACATTCTCTCAAACTAATAGAATAAAAAGTCTATAAACATTAAAAAATCGGGCGCACACTTGTGCGCCCGTAAACAAAAAATGAATGTTACCCAAATGTAGTTTCAATAACCTTTTCGCACTCCGCAGGAGAATAAATCCAATGGTCAATGTGACTGGCGTTTATGTAATAATAAGGTTCCTCCGGCTTGTATTCAGCGTCAAACGCGTCAACAATAATCAGTTTTACTTTCATCTTGTCGGGAATAAGGCTTTTTATAAAAACGCTTGTATGCTGTCCGGGGCTAACACCTTCGCGAGGCTCGGCAAGCCCCGCAAGGTTTGCCGCAAGCTCGACAAACACACCGTAATTTTCAACAGAGCGGACTATTCCGGCAACGGTTTCGCCGGGTGTGAAATTCGCCGCGTTTTCTTCCCATGTTCCGAGCAGTTCCTTGTGGGATAGACACACACGGCTTGGCCCTTCGATGGATTTTACCACGGCGCGGATGTTTTGACCCACTCTAAAGCGGTCGCGCGGGTGCGCGATGCGCGAAACAGAGATAAGGTCGATGGGAATCAGCGAGGCGATGCCGCAGCCGATGTCTACAAAGCAACCAAATGGCTCGAGGTGAGTAACACGCGCGTCTATGATATCACCCGGGGTCAGATTTGAAACAAATAATCTAACCGCTTCCTCCTGTGCCGCCCTGCGTGAGAGAACAGCCATTTTTGTGTCCGGCGGATGAGGCATTTTCAAAATCTTGAAGCAGACGGCTTTGTTAACCCTTGAGATAACGGCGATATCCCGCGTAGTGCCGTCGTCAAGACCAAGCGCGCCTTCCTCACGGGGAATAATCCCTTTCATGCAATCAAGATCGACAATAAGATTGTGCGAGCTGTCGCACACAAGGGCGCGTGCTTCAAGAGTGCGCCCTTCGTCGGCAGCCCTCATAAGTCCTCCCGGCGTGCGCAGCGCCTCACGGTTTTCAGCGGTGTCCAAAAGCCATCCCTCAGGCTTGATAACAGCCATTACGATATACCTCCCTTTTTTTCGCTACACTGGGGCGTGTTTGTATCGGAAATTTTGTGCAGTCACATTGAACTTTTTCAAACGGCCCTCTGAAATCCACTGATAACGCCCGTCGGTTTTGACGTGCCTTGCACTTATCTGTCGAAAAACTAATCTTTATTATGGGGCGGGGTACATTAAATCAGTGGCTCTTTAATTTATATGCAGCATGGTGAGAATATTTCACAACTGGCTGTTTATTTTTTAAAAAATAGGATTATTGCTGAAAAATCCTTAAATTGCGCCCGCCCACACCTCTTAATATGGAAGAAACCATTCTCGCGGCGTTGCCGTCACTGGTCTGCACCTTTAAAAGGGCGTCGCGCCTGCGCGCCGGTTCGAATTGCTCATTTGACGTTCCGTTATAACCGTATGAAAGGGGAATAGGGTTGTAAGAGCCGGCGCCCGGGCCGCCGACATAGGAAAATCCGGAACCTGCGGGGATAATCATCGGTCTTGCATCAAGATCATCGTCGTCTTTCGAAGCAAAGCGGTTTAAGAGAACCTCTAAGCCTGTTACACCCTGTATATCGCGAAGCCTGCCCGCGGCAAGGTCAGCCAAATCTACCGAATCAAACTCGGCGGCTACAAAAACATTCATTTTTAAAGACCTCCAAAATTTTAAACTGTTTATATTGTTTCCTGTGCTTTGAAGCAAAATACCAGTTTGAAAAGTGCTAAAATTTCACAAATATTAGACGGCTTATGACGATTGCAAAATTAAAGAGAGATTCCCCACTTCCGAAGGGGATATCTCATCGTACTTTCCCGCTTTTATTTGTAATTTCAAAAGCGTTAAAAGTTTTGAGATAAGCCATAATTTATGATATACTATAGTACAGGCTAATTATTTGTTTATATAAAATTTCAAAGATCTGTAAAGGCTGGTAAAATTCCAAAATAATTTATTTTGCATTATAACTTGCGGCATGAAAGGCGGCGGTTGTAACGGACATTTTGGTGGGCGATATCATTGTGATGAAAAAAAATCACCCCTGTGGCTCAAACAGGTTTATTGTTTTGCGCACGGGCGTTGATTTCAAACTTAAATGCGAAAAATGCGGTCATGAAATAATGACACCGAGAATGAAAGCGGAAAAAAACGTAAAAAATGTAATCAGGCAGACGCACGGCGGCTGATCCGCGTCAGCAGCCGTTTTGCGTCTGTATGTTTAGCGCGGAGGAAGCAATGTTTGAACAACTCGAAAGTACAGAAGAGAGATTTTGTGAGATAGGCGAAAAGCTTGGTCAGCCCGCTGTGCTTGCCGACCAGGAGCAGTTTAAAAATCTTATGCGCGAGCATAAGTCGCTGAGTGAGCTTGTTGAAAAATACAGAGAATATAAAGCGGCTTGCCGCAATGAGCGCGATGCGCTTGAAATAATAGAATCAAAGCCGGAAAGAGAGCTTCGCGATATGGCGGACGAGGAGCTTTCACAGGCAAGAGCCGACATAGAGCGGTTGACCGCGGAACTTAACATTCTGCTTTTGCCACGTGACAAAAATGATGAAAAAAGCGTAATTGTTGAGATTCGCGGCGGTGCGGGCGGCGAGGAAGCGGCACTTTTTGCCGCAAGCCTTTATCGCATGTATTCGATGTATGCGGAGCACAGGGGGTGGAAGACCGAGGTGCTGAACATCAACGAAACCGAGCTTGGCGGCATCAAGGAAATCAGCTTTATGATTGAAGGCGAGGGGGCATACAGCCGCCTTAAATACGAGAGCGGCGTTCACCGTGTTCAGCGTGTGCCAGAAACAGAGGCGTCGGGCAGAATCCACACATCCACAGTTACCGTTGCGGTTCTGCCGGAGGCGGAAGACGTGGAGGTTCACATTAACCCTGATGATTTAAAAATAGACACCTTCCGTTCAAGCGGAGCGGGCGGTCAGCATATCAACAAAACCGACTCGGCGATTCGCGTGACGCATCTGCCAACCGGACTGGTTGTTGAATGCCAGGATGAGCGAAGCCAGTATAAAAACAAGGATAAGGCAATGAGGGTTCTGCGCTCGCGGCTTTATGAGATGATGCAGGGCGAGCAGGACGAAAAAATAGCCGCTGAGCGGCGTTCACAGGTCGGAACAGGCGACCGCAGCGAGCGAATCCGCACCTACAACTATCCACAGGGGCGCGTGACCGACCACCGCATAGGTCTTACGCTTTACAAGATTGATTCCGTGTTAGACGGCGGGCTTGACGAGGTTATTGACCCGCTGATCACTGCCGACAGGGCGGAAAAATTAAAGTCCGGCGGGGGGCTATAACCTGCCGGAACTTTTAAAGTGTAAATTATAGCAACTTCATTTTTGAAAAGAAAAATCAGGGAATGTTTCTCCCCGAGGCGGGGAAAAACAAAAAACAGTTCCTTTTCTTTTTCAAAATTGCTATAGCTTTTACAATAGTTAAGGAGTGCCAAATGCAAACCGAAGTTATAAAATGTGATAAAGATATAGACAAAGAGGGCATAGCAAGGGCGGCGGAGTTGTTACGCGACGGCAAGCTTGTGGTTATCCCCACCGAAACCGTTTACGGGCTTGCGGCAAACGCGCTTGACGCAAAAGCGGTCGCTACAATTTTTGAGGCAAAGGGGAGACCACAGGATAATCCGCTGATTGTGCATGTCGCGTCGCCCGACTGGCTTTCACGCTATGTGCCCGAGATCCCCGACAACGCCAAAAAACTTATGGACGCATTCTGGCCCGGTCCGCTCACGATCATCCTTAAAAAAGCGTCGATAATTCCCGATATTGTTTCCGCAGGGCTTGACACAGCGGGCTTTCGCTGCCCGTCGCACCCTGTCGCCCACGCGATTATAGAGGCGGCCGGGGTTCCTCTTGCCGCGCCGTCCGCGAACCTTTCGGGAAGCCCCAGCCCAACGCAGCTTTCACACGTTTTGCAGGATCTTGACGGACGCGTTTCTGCCGTTGTTGACGGGGGGCCGTGCGGCGTTGGCGTTGAATCGACGGTTATAACCCTTTGCGGCGGGCGGCCGCGTATTCTGCGCCCGGGAGGAGTAACACCGGAGCAGCTCCGCGCCGTTTTGGGCGAGGTTGACGTTGACCACGCGGTTACTCACAAAATAGCTCCGGGTGAGCGAGTGGCGTCTCCCGGCATGAAATACAAGCACTATGCTCCGAAAGCGCACGTTACAATAGTTGACGGCAGCCTTGAGGATACGGTGGCTTTTATCAACGCGCGTGCGGGTGAAGGGGTGGCTGCCCTTTGTTTTGAAGGGGAAGAGAGCCGGTTTAACGTTCCCTGCGTCACCTATGGCGGCAAGGACGATGACCTTTCACAGGCGCAGGCGCTTTTTGACGCATTGCGTGAGCTTGACCGCATTGGCGCGAAAACCGTCTATGCGCGCTGCCCGAGCACCGAAGGTGTGGGCCTTGCCGTCTACAACCGCTTATTAAGAGCCGCAGGCTTTGAGATTACGCCTGCGGCGGGCAATTCATGGGGAAGACTTGATTGATTTTATAGATTCGCGACGCGGCTGAAATGATATACAGAGTTAGCTGCCTGTGCGTTATTTTTTCTTTTTGGTAATAATTTTGCATCGCTTGTGTTGATTTGCTACATACTAAAATTACGGTTAATCCTATTATTTCTATAAAGGGGGCGTTTGCGTGCGGAGGATGTTTATTCTTGGGCTGACAGGGCCCTCCGGGGCAGGCAAAAGCCTTGCGGCGCAGCATCTTGTGCAGCGCGGTTTCTCGCATGTGGACGCGGACAAAGCGGCTCGTGCGATTGCCATGCCGGGCAGCCCCTGTCTTAAAGAGCTTGCCGCTGAGTTTGGCACGGAAATTATTTGCGCTGACGGCTCGCTTGACCGGAAAAAGCTCGCAAAGCTTGCTTTTGGCGGCAACAAGGTTGAACGGCTTAACGCAATAACCCACCCATATATTATAAATGAGATAAACAGGGCTCTTTCGGCGCTTGAAAGTTCGGGAGCGCGTTATGCGATACTTGACGCTCCGGCACTTTTTGAGAGCGGAGCAGATCGCATCTGTGACCGTATTCTGGCTGTTACTGCGGGGCGCGAGCTTCGCATCAAAAGAATTATGGAGCGCGACGGCATAACCCAAGAGCAGGCGCAGTCGCGCGTTGACGCACAGCCTGACGATGATTTTTACACAACAAAGGCTGACTTTACAGCCGGCAGCGACAACGGGGAAGCGGAGCTTTTCGCCGCCGTTGACCGCGCGGCCGACACGATTTGCAGAGGCAGCTGTGACACTTTCACAGCGGAGGTATGACATCTTGATTAGGCGCAAGAAGCATCATAAAAAACTATATCTGTTTATACTTGTGATTATTGTCGTTTTGCTCGCTTTAGTCTGGAACCCCATTTATAAAAATATTTTTCTTAAAACCGCTTATCCTGAAAAATATCAGTCGCTTGTTGATAAATATTCAAAGAAAAACGGTGTTGATCCCTGCCTTGTTTACGCTGTAATAAGAAGCGAGAGCAGCTTTAACAGCAACGCGAAATCAAGTATAGGCGCGTTGGGGCTGATGCAGCTGACGCCGCCGACTTTTGACTGGGCGATGGATAAAACCCCGGGAAAAGAGAATTATACAGCAAACGACCTTTATACACCAGAAGTAAACGTTAAATACGGGACGATTGTTCTTTCGGCGTTTATAAATGAATTTGGCAATGAAAGCACGGCAATGGCCGCTTATCATGCCGGGCGCAGCAACGTTAAAAAGTGGCTTGTTGATCCCCAATATTCAAAGGACGGAAAGACGCTTTATTATATTCCGTTCGCTGACACAAGAGCTTATGTAAAAAAAGTTGAGTCAACGCAAAAGATTTATGCGGACTTATATTACAACGATAACTCTAAATAGTTAAATATAAAGTTTTAATAATCATGGAGGTAAATAAAATGGCAGAAGAAAAATCAAAGGCAAAGCTTCTTAAAGAAGAGTTGCTGATGGACCCGAAAAACGGCGGAATTGTTTTGACAGACAAAGAAATTTCGAAGGCTTTCGCTTATTGTGATGAATACAAGAATTTTCTTAACAATGCGAAAACAGAGCGCGAAGCCGTAACCTACGCAATGACGGCGGCTGAAAAGAACGGGTTCAAGCCTTTTGACAAGGCCAAGAAATATCATAAGGGCGACAAGGTGTTTTACAACAACCGCGGAAAGTCGATTATCCTCGCGGTTATCGGCTCAAAGCCTCTTGACGAAGGCGTGCATATCGCTGCGTCACATATCGACTCGCCGCGTCTTGATCTGAAGCAGCGCCCGCTCTATGAAGAAGCACAGATTGCGGAGTTTAAAACGCATTATTACGGCGGCATCAAAAAATATCAGTGGACGGCGATCCCGCTTGCGCTGCACGGTGTTATCGCGAAAAGCGACGGCACAACAATAACGGTGAACCTGGGTGAAGATGAAAACGACCCGCAGTTTTGCGTGACCGACCTTTTGCCCCATCTTGACAAAGCACAGGGCAAAAAGACCATGAGCGAGGCGTTCACTGGCGAGCAGCTCAATGTTATAATCGGCAGCCTGCCGTTCCGAGACGACAAGGAAAGCGAACTTGTAAAGCTCAACATTATAAAGATTCTCAATGAAAAATACGGCATTACCGAGTCTGATTTTCTTTCGGCGGAGCTTACCATGGTTCCCGCGTTCAAGGCGGTTGACATCGGCTTTGACCGCAGCTTAATCGGTTCTTACGGGCATGACGACCGTGTCTGTGCTTACCCGGCGCTTACCTCGCTCTTTGACTTGAAAGTACCGGAAATAACAAGCATCTGCGTTCTCGCCGACAAAGAGGAAATAGGCAGCGAGGGCAACACAGGCCTTATCTCAGCCTTCCTCAAATACTTTATAGCGGATCTGGCGCGCCCCTACGGGCTTATGGGCAGAGATGTGCTGAGCGCGTCAAAATGTCTGTCTGCCGACGTAACCGCGGCGTTTGACCCGACCTATCCGGATGTTATGGAAAAACGAAACGCGGCTTATTTAAATTATGGTGTGGCCGTAAGCAAATACACAGGCCACGGCGGCAAATACGACACCAGCGACGCCTCGGCGGAATATACCGCGTGGGTTCGCAACCTGCTCGACAGCAACAATATCATGTGGCAGTATGCGGAGCTCGGCAAGGTTGATCAGGGCGGCGGCGGCACTGTGGCAAAGTATATCGCACAGCTTGACGTTGATACAATCGATGTGGGTGTGCCGGTGCTTTCAATGCACGCGCCGTTTGAAATTGTCGCAAAGCTTGATGTTTATGCGGCGTATAAGGCTTTCTTTGAGTTTTATAAGGCTTAAGGGTTTTTATATTTGTTAATTGGAACAGCCACTCCGATGATTTTATTCGGGGTGGCTGTTTTTTGCGGAGTTTAATTTTCAGAGTGAGATTTTTTTCTTGCTTAAAAGTATATTCTTCAAATAACCTTTTTGTCGCTTACGCCGTGAGTGGCAAAGTTGTTATTTGAAGAATGTTTTTTAATCAAAAACTTTACCCACCCCCACAACGAACAAAAACGGCGTGCGGGATCACATCCCCGCACGCTGTAACTTTTAAAAATAAAGAATTACTTTTTGTCAATATCAACAATAGTAAGGTTAGTGGCAGTAAAATCATCCCTCAGGTCGATATACCTGTCGTCCGCTCTTGCCTCACTGTCATTTATTATCCTGACACAAGGCCTTGTGCAGCAATCCTCATAGTTTTTAACAACAATGCCCCGCGTTCCGTCGCTGAGCATGACGATAGTTCCAAGTGGAAAAGCGGCGACCTTGCGCGTGAAATTAAGCACGTACTGCGGGTCAAACATGGAGTTTGAGCCGCCCATTAAGTACTCCATCGCGTTAGATGGCAGCAGAGCTTTTCGATATGGCCTGTCCGAGGTAAGCGCGTCATAAACATCGGCAATCGCAATGATGCGGCCGATTTCTGAAATCCGTTCGCCCTTCAGGCAAAGTGGGTAACCGGAACCGTCATATCTTTCATGATGATGAAGCGCGCCAAGATAAGACTTCGCGGGGATATCAAAATGGTTTACAAGATATTCGTAGCCCAAAGACGGGTGCTGCTTTATCTTTTCAAATTCATCGTCATCTAACGGGCCTTCCTTGCCGAGAATTTCCTTGCTTATAAATATTTTACCGATATCGTGTAAGAGTGCGCCAAGACCCAGTTTATAAAGCATAGGTCGTGAAAAATCAAGAGAGATCCCCATTATAATAGAAAGCACAGCTACGTTTACAGAGTGGTAAAACGTATAATCGTCAAAAACCTTTAAATCAACCATGTTGACCATAAGGTTCCTGTTAAAAAGTATCTCGTCAATCAGCCCTTCTACAATAACTTTTGTCTTTTCCATCATCAGATTGTTGGCTTTGACATTGTCAGAGTCACGTTCGGTCATGATAAATACATCTTTAACAGCAGAAACTGCGGACATTTTGAGCTGATCGCTAATGAGTGATTCAATAATGATATCATCAGAAAGATTGTCAGAAACAAATACACCGGAATAGCCAAGTTTACTAATTTTATCTATGTAAGTTTCCTTAATCGGCTGCCCCTTGCTAAGTAGAAGGCTCTGATCTTTGCCATAAAGGTTTCTTGCAAGCACCATGCCATCGCGAAGGCAGCTTGTAGGAACATATCTCATATCTCAATCTCCCAAGTCGGGTTATTTATTTTGCAGCAGTTCCTTGATATATTGCAAATATAGAAAAATAAAGATAAATATCCTAAAAATTGATTTTTTCATAAAACGTGGATAATTCGCCAAAAAACGATAAAAAGCCCTGTGCCAATCATTATAACTCTGCAAATAATATGTTGTCAATCAATATATTGACAAAGGATTTTGCAGCTAAAGTAATAAAAAT
The DNA here is from genome assembly GCA_002306975.1 of Ruminococcaceae bacterium UBA1320. GTDB lineage: Bacteria > Bacillota > Clostridia > Oscillospirales > Ethanoligenentaceae > Ruminiclostridium_D. Next base: position 11,211 of record DBTI01000188.1, on the reverse strand, counting down.
TGTACCATTTTATATGTCAAAATGACCAAAACACATTTTTCTATTAATTATAACTATATACAGTGTAAGAATCATGTCAATTATTATTGCACTGTATATAGTTATAATAGGCTGCTGCCAGCAGCTAAATGCCATGATGCGTGCAATTTTTCGCTTTATGAAATGCACGTGCAAATTTGAGTAGTTGTTAGAAAATTATTTTTTGGAATATTAAATAAAAACAACCCGCGTGAAATAAAATTTCACACGGGTTGTTTAAGCTGAAATTTGTTATTTTTGCGCGTATGACCATTTTATACCTTGCGGTGTGTCTTCCAGAACAATGCCTTTGTCTTTCAATTCATCGCGTATTGCGTCTGCGGATTTGAAATCGTGTGATTTTCTAGCCTGCTGTCTTTTTTCTATAAGCGCTTCGATTTCAGCGTCAATATCGTTGCCTTTGCCGTTAAAGTCAAAGCCTAAAATTCCGCAAAGCTCGTCAAGAACCGCAGCGGCTGCCTCAAGGGTTTTCTTAGTTGGTGAGGCGAGAAAAGCCACATTGATATCCTTGCAGAGTTCAAAAACGGCGGAAATGGCATCGGCTGTGTTGAGGTCATCGTCCATAGCCTCAACAAACTGGACGCGGCGGCTGTCAAACTTTTCTTTAAGCGTTGTGTCACATTCGCCGTCTGCGGCATTTGAAAGCGCAAAATCAAGGTTGCCGCGGCAGTTTTTAATTCTTGCAAGCGCTGCCTGCGACTGCTCCATAATATCGGTGCTGAAGCTGACCTGGCTGCGATAGTGTGAGGAAAGCATAAGGTAGCGTACCGGCTCATAACCGAATTTTTCAGCGACATCGCGCACAGTGAAGAAGTTGCCAAGGGATTTGGACATCTTGCGGTTGTCTACATTTATATAGCCATTGTGCATCCAGTAATGTGCGAAGGGCGCTCCGGTTGCACACTCGCTCTGCGCGATCTCGTTTTCATGGTGGGGGAAGATCAGATCCTGACCGCCGCAGTGGATGTCAATTGTGTCGCCAAGATAGCGGCGCGCCATGGCAGAGCATTCAATGTGCCAGCCCGGGCGGCCTTTGCCCCAAGGTGAGTCCCATGAAGGCTCGTCGGGCTTTGCTGATTTCCATAGTGCAAAATCCATCGGGTCTTCCTTTATCTCACTGACGTCTATGCGCGCGCCTGCCTCAAGCTCGTCAAGCGGCTGGTGCGACAGCTTGCCGTATTCGTTAAAGCTGCGGGTGCGGAAATATACGTCACCCTTTGATTCATAGGCGTGGCCCTTTTCGACCAGCGTTTTTACAAGCTCGATTATGTTTTCGATATTTTCTGTCGCGCGGGGATGTACCGTTGCTTCGCGGACATTAAGCCCCTTTGCGTCTTTTCTGTATTCGGCGATATATCTTTCGGCAATCTCGGGTACTGTGGAATTTTCGGCGTTTGCGCGCTTTATCATTTTGTCGTCAACATCGGTGAAGTTTTGCACAAAGTTTACTTCAAGCCCGCGGTATTCGAGATATCTTCTTAACGTATCAAAAACCACAAGCGGACGGGCGTTGCCTATGTGAATAAAATTATAAACTGTCGGCCCGCAGGCATAAATGCGAACTTTGCCATGCTCAATCGGCACAAGTTCATCCTTTTTTCTTGTCAGTGTGTTAAAAATTTTCATATACGCACCTCAATTATCATCAGTTTGATCGTCTTCCGTTTTTCCTAAAAGCTCTTTGATTTGATTTTCAAGCGAATCTATTTTCATCTGCATCCGGCAGAACTCCTGCGAAATCGGGTCTGGCATGTGTATCTGGTCAAGATCGGAGTTGATCCCTATATTAGTAGTGCCAATGCGCTCACCATTTACGCGCACGATACGGGCAGGGACGCCGACTGCGGTGGAATCCGGCGGAACCTCGCTTAAAACAAGCGCGTTTGCCCCGACCTTTGCGTTGTCGCCAACCTTAAAGGGGCCAAGTATCTTTGCGCCGGCGCCGACCATAACGTTGTTGCCAAGCGTTGGGTGGCGTTTGCCCTTGTCTTTTCCTGTGCCGCCAAGGGTTACGCCTTGATAAAGCGTGCAATAGTCGCCGATCTCTGCTGTTTCACCGATAACCACGCCTGTGCCGTGGTCGATAAACAGGCCTTTCCCGATGGTCGCGCCGGGATGTATTTCTATCCCTGTGGTAAATTTGGCGTGCTGTGACAGCCATCTCGCCAAAATAAACCGCTTGTGTAAAAACAGACGGTGCGCAATTCGGTAATAAATAAGCGCGTGAAGCCCTGAGTATAGAAAGAACACTTCGAAGCTCGAACGGGCGGCGGGATCACGCTCTTTTATCGTCGCAATGTCCTCACGTATCGTGTTAAACACGCAAATCCACCTTTCAGATTACTGTATCAGTCATAAAGAAAATGTATTTTCGTATAATCTTATAGTTGCTGTAAATTGATAATAAAAATGCCTCCGGCAATAATGCCGGAGGCGGTAATTCCGCGGTTCCACTCCGATTTGATAACTTAAATAGCCTTAACGCGGCACTACGCGGCGCATTACTCGGGGAATTTCCCTTTGACACACCGTGCTCGCGGGTGCATTTCTCCGAATCACCTTCATGGGCGCTCTCAGCCTTGGCGGCCATTCTCTTTGAAAAGGTTAAAAACGGATACTCTCCCGGTCAAAACATCGTCATATATAATTATATTATCATATAGTCACTATTGGTGCAACTAATTTTAGTTTTTTGCCGAAAGATATTCACGGTAGGTCAAGGCGTATTGTATTCCTGAAACGACCGTAAACAGCGCGCAGATCCAGACAAATATATATCCGATATAAACAGGTAGCGCGAACAGGCCGCCCAACATTACAACGACAACGGCGACAATCTGGCTGTTCGTTTTTATCTTCCCCCAGATATTTGCGGCGATAACTTTTCCCGAGCCTGCCGCGATAAGGCGAATTGATGTGACGAGAAATTCGCGCGCGATAATGATCACAACTGCCCAAACATCGGCAAGGCCAAGCCCGACAAAGCAGATAAGAGCGGAGGTGACAAGCAGTTTGTCTGCGAGCGGGTCCATAAGCTTGCCGAAATTGGTTATCTGATTATATTTTCGCGCAAGTTTGCCGTCGATTAAATCGGTAACTGACGCCAAAATAAAAACAATAAGCGCAAAAAGCATGTGATAGGGTATCTGATTGAACAGTAAAAGCACCATAAAAACAGGCACCAAAAACATTCTCAGAATGGTGAGTTTGTTTGGGGTATTCATTTTAAGCCCCGTTCTGCCGCCGATATAAATTTTGAATTTTTATAAAGCCCATTCGCGGCGGCGCAATGAGCCTTGACTTACCGGGATTGTGTTTTAGCAGACAAGACAGGCGGTCAGACGATCTCTCCGGTCAGGTCATAATCACAAACGTCGGTGATTATGACCTTTACAAAAGAGCCGAGTTTCGGTTTTTTCGCGGCGGCAAAAAATATCTTACCGTCAATATCCGGCGCGTCTGCGCGGCTTCTGCCAAAGGAACATTCGGCGTAACGGTCAAAGCCTTCGCAAAGCACTTCAAGCGTCTTGCCAATCAGTTTGGAGTTGTTTTCTTCCGCTATGCGCGCCTGCGTATCCATTATTATTTCCTGACGGCGTTTTTTTATATCCTCGTCAATTTGATTGGGCATTTCTGCCGCCGGTGTGCCGTCTTCGCGTGAATAGGTGAAGGCGCCAAGCCTGTCAAACCGGGTGGCCTTCACAAAATCTTCAAGCTCTGCGAAATCCTTTTCGGTTTCGCCGGGGAAGCCGACAATAAGCGTTGTGCGCAACGTGAGATCTGGGATGCGCTCACGCAGTTTTTTGATGAGCGCTTCAAGTTCCTCGCGGCTGTCGCGGCGGTTCATTGCCTTAACGATATTTTTGCTGACATGCTGTATCGGCAGGTCGATATATTTTACTATTTTTTCTTCGCTTGCAATTACGTCGATTAATTCATCGGTTACACGGTCTGGGTAGCAGTATAAAATCCTGATCCATTGCAGCTTTTCAATCTTGCAAAGCGCTTTTAAAAGCTCCGGCAGCGCGAGCCGCCCGTAAATATCCTGCCCGTATCGCGTTGTATCTTGTGCCACAACGACAAGCTCGCGAACGCCGTCCTCGGCAAGACCACGTGCTTCTTCAACGATCTCTTCAACCGGTCTGCTTCTGTATCGGCCGCGAAGATAGGGGATTATGCAGTAGGTGCAGCGGTTGTCGCAACCCTCCGCAATTTTTATATAAGAATAAAATGGCAGTGTTGTAATAACGCGCTTGCCCGAAATCTCAAGCTTTTCCGGCTCGCTTTCAAGCATCAGCTTTTTCCCGCCATAGGCCGCCCTGACAGCCTCCACAATGTCTCCCGCTCTGCCAACCGATAAAATGCAGTTGACCTCGGGAAACTCCTCGCTCATTTCTTTATAATAACGCTGCGCAAGGCAGCCTGTTACCACGATTCCCTTTATGGTGCCCTCTTTTTTGAGTTGAGCCATTTCAAGTATATTTTCAATAGATTCTTTTTTAGCGTCCTCAATAAATCCGCAGGTATTTATCACAACAACATCTGAGTTGCCTGCATCAGGCGTCAAGGTGCAATCCTCGTCGCGCAGGCGTGCAAGCATTATTTCAGCGTCAACCTGGTTTTTGGGGCAGCCAAGAGATATCATGCCGACTTTTATTGGCATTGCTACACTCCGTTCAAAATATTTTTCTAACCTATATATTATATCACTTTTTCCATTACTCAAAAAGGTTGTTAATAATCTTTTTACATTTGGCTCGATTTGGGCAGCTGCGATTGAACGATAACTGTAATTATAGCAATTGCAAATTAGAAGCGGAATAGTTTTATTATCTCCCATGCACCCGTGGTGGGGATAATGTCTTGTACTTCCATTTTTATTTGAAATAGTAATAATGAGGATAAGCGATATTCTATTTCAAAGCGAAATTTCGTAAATTGTACAAAAATGAAAAAAATAAATCCCTGTTAATTTAACAATTAGTTCTTTAATACAGGCAATGATAGTGTTATACTTATTTAGCACTAAACAGAAATTTGATAAAATATCTTCTAATGTAAAAATATAGCAATCAAGCATTTTATTAAGTGGATAAGAGCATAATAGCTATTATAGCAATTACAAGATTAAAGCAAAATAGTTTTGCTTTTCCGTATCTATTTGAAATTACGATAGGTAGCATAAATTGGGGGTAAAGAATATTGCTGAGTGGTAAAATTATCGGAACGGGTTCATATTTGCCCGATTTTGTGATGAAAAACAGCGATTTTGAAAAATTGGTAGAAACCAACGATGAATGGATTGTTACGCGAACGGGTATAAGCGAGCGTCATATTAGTACCGGCATGGAAAACTGGGAAATGGGTCTTAACGCCGCGCAAAATGCGCTTGAAAAAGCAGGGGTCAAGGCCGAAGCCATTGACTTTATCATCGGAGTCACGGTTACGCCCGATTATTTTTATCCGACGCTTTCTAATATAGTTGAGGCGAAGCTTGGGGCGACAAATGCTTCCTGTTTTGATGTTGCTGCCGGCTGCACAGGATTTGTAGTGGGCATGGATATCGCGTGGCAGTATTTGAGAAGCGGAAAGGCAAAGAAGGTACTTGTTGTTTCATCGGAATCGATGACTAAAACCTTGGATTTTACCGACCGATCAAGTTGTGTGCTTTTCGGTGACGGTGCGGGAGCCATGCTGTTTGATTCAACTGAGAGCGGCGGCATTATCAACACTTATACAATGTGTGAGCCGGACCCGGAGGGGCTGCTTGCCTGTCGCGCGCTGAAACCTAACAATCCGTTTATAAAAGAGCGTGCAACCATTTTTAATGACCTTAGCGACACCCATCTGAGAATGGGCGGGCGCGATACCTATAAATTTGCCGTCAGGGTGCTGCCCAAAGCTATCACCAAAGTGCTTGAAGGCACGGGCGTAACACTTGACGAGGTAAAATACATTATTCCCCATCAGGCGAATTTGAGAATTATCGACCATGTAACAGAGTATCTTGGCATTGCGCATGATAAGATGTATGTAAACATTGACAAATATGCAAATACATCAAGCGCTACTGTGCCCATCGCCCTTGATGAAATGGTTGGCAAAGGGCTGCTGACGCCGCATGATAAAATTATTTTCGCCGGATTCGGCGCAGGGCTTACCTATGGGGCGGCCTTGGTGGAATGGTGACAGGTTTATTTTATTGAAATCTTACAGCGCATCCGCTTTGTGGATGCGCTGTTTTTGTCTTCTGACTTATTGCAGTTTAAAAAACCGGAAAAGCCGAATGTTATCTCCTCCGCCGAAGGAGAAAACAAAACTATTTTGCTTTAAACTTTGCGATTGCTGTAGGCGATGAAATATTTCTAAACTTTTAAGGAACAAAAAATGACGCGACTGCTCGCGCCATTTAAAATATCCGCTATAAATAAGAGTTTATTTAGAATCTTCGCTCTTTGCGTTTTCTTCTGACTTCTGCTTTCTTACCACTCGAACCTTCTCGATATGCCTGTCTTCAACCTTCTCGACTGTGAAAATGAAGAGATCAGTCTCAACGGTCGGATGCTCATTCTCTGATGGAATGCGCCCAAGGCAATCGATTATAAATCCGCCCAGTGTGTCGAAATCGCCTTCCGGCAAATCAGCGTCCAAAAGGTGCTCCACCTCTTCAATATCAGCCGTACCGTCTATTGTGTAGGTGGATTCGTCAATTACAGAATACTCGTCAGCCTCGTTGTCGTATTCATCCTGAATGTTTCCGACAATTGATTCGAGCAGATCCTCCATGGTTACAATGCCGGCTGTCCCGCCGTATTCGTCAATAACCACTGCCATGTGTTGCTTCTGCTCGGTCAGCTCCACAAAAATATCCTGGCAGCGCTTGGTTTCGGGAACAATAAGCGGAGGTCTCATTATATCGCTTATATCAAACTTTTTATCAACCGGCGTACCGACAAACCTTAAAAGGTCTTTTACATAAACGATGCCGACGATATCGTCAAGGTCGTCTTTAAAAACAGGGATACGCGAAAACCCTTCGTTCATGGCAAGAGCTGTTAAATCGGAAAGAGAAGCCGTGTCCTCGACCGCGTAAATTTCCGTGCGGTGTGTCATTATTTCGCTCGCTGTGCGGTCGTTGAACTCAAAGATGTTGTTAATCATCTCTTTTTCGCTTTCCTCAATGGCGCCCGTCTCCTCGCCGACGTCAATCATCATGCGGATTTCTTCCTCGGTGACGTTGTTTTGCTCGTCCCCGGGGTTGACGCCAAACAGCCGCGCAACGGCGTTTGTGGAGAATGAAAGCAGAGCGACAAAAGGTCTGAAGCAAACTAAAACCCCATATAGTACGCCAACAACACTTAACGCGATCTTTTCGGGGCTTTTCATGGCGATGCGCTTAGGCACAAGCTCGCCGAAAACAAGTGAAAAATAGGAAAGCAACATGGTTATGATAACAACGGATAAAACTTTGATAAGATCAAGTGGAATGCCGCTGCCTTTAAAGGCAAGCGTTATGCGGTCTGAAAGTGTTTCGGAAGCGACGGCGCTCGATAAAAGGCTTGACAGCGTAACGCCAACCTGAATGGTGGCGAGAAAACTGCTGGGCTTTGACTGAAGCTTTATAAGCTGAATGGCCTTTTTGTTGCCATCGTCGGCGATCCTTTTTATTTTTGCGTCATTTGCCGAAATAATTGCCATTTCGCTCGCAGCGAAAAATGCGTTTATAAGAATAAGAGCAAAAAGCAATAATAATTGCAGCAATAAACTGCCGCCTGAACTCATTAGAAATTACCCCTCATTTAAGGACATAAATAATTTTGCGTCAAGCGCATATAGCTGTCCCTTATATCAATAATAATAATTGTTTTACAAGGTATTGTCAAATCCCACCACACGATTAAATATGACTTTATTTGATTGGAAACATTGATAAAATATCAACATGGCGGCGCATTAGGGATATTTAGCTTTTTTAAAAGCCTGCGAAGCCTTATATTCCCTATGCTTAAATAAGAAAAATATGTTTTTTGTCTTATAACAAACCCGAAAACAGCACAATTATTTATAGAAATCCATTAAAATGGTAACATTATCAGTGGACAATTACAAATCAAAAATTCACAAGAAACTTAAGGGGGAAACATTCCATGGCAAGAAAAATGAAAACCATGGACGGAAATACGGCTGCTGCGCATGTCGCTTATGCTTATACTGACGTCGCAGGAATTTATCCGATTACGCCTTCATCCGTCATGGCCGAGCTTTCCGACAAATGGGCTGCCGAGAATAGAACAAATATTTTTGGTCAACTGGTTAATGTCGCGGAAATGGAGTCGGAAGCCGGAGCGTCAGGCACAGTGCACGGCTCTCTTACAGCAGGCGCGTTGACAACAACCTTCACGGCTTCACAGGGTCTGCTTCTCATGATCCCTAATATGTACAAAATAGCGGGCGAACTTTTGCCGGGCGTTATTCATTGCTCCGCCCGTGCGTTGGCATCGCACGCTCTTTCTATTTTTGGAGACCACAGTGACGTTTATGCCTGCCGTCAAACCGGTTTCGCAATGCTTTGCGCCGGCAACGTGCAGGAGGTCATGGATCTTGCCGCTGTTGCCCACCTTTCCGCAATAAAGGGCAGAGTTCCTTTCCTCCATTTCTTTGACGGTTTCCGCACCTCTCATGAGGTTCAGAAGATTGAAACATGGGATTACGATGACCTCAAGAGCATGTTGGATATGGGCGCGGTTGACGCTTTCAGGAAACGTGCGCTTAACCCGGAACATCCGGTTCTTCGCGGCACAGCTCAGAACCCTGATATATTCTTTCAGGCAAGAGAAGCCTGCAATAACTATTACGACGCCTTGCCGGCAGTCGTAGAAGAATATATGAACAAGGTGAACGAGCTTGCCGGCAAAGCGTACAAGCTGTTCAACTTCTACGGTGCGAGCGATGCCGAAAACATAATTGTTGCAATGGGCTCAGCCTGTGACGCGATCGAAGAGACGATTGATTATCTCAACGCTGACGGCGGCAAATACGGTCTTGTCAAGGTTCGCCTTTACAGACCGTTCTCAGTTAAGCATCTTCTTACCGCTATTCCTAAGACGGTTAAGAAAATCACAGTTCTTGACCGCACAAAAGAGCCGGGCAGCCTTGGAGAGCCGCTCTATCTCGATATAGTCGCCGCTCTCCATGATTCCGATTTCGCCGGTGTGCCGATTTATTCCGGCCGTTACGGTCTTGGTTCAAAAGATACAACTCCGGGTCAGTTTATCGCTGTTTATCGCAATGCTGAGTCTGCCAGCCCGAAGAAGCGCTTCACAATCGGTATTGAAGACGATGTGACCAACCTTTCACTCAGGGTTTTGGAAAATCCCGATACTACACCGAAGGGTACACACTCCTGCAAATTCTGGGGCCTTGGCGCTGACGGTACAGTCGGTGCAAACAAGAACTCCATCAAAATAATCGGCGACCACACCGACCTCTTTGCTCAGGGCTATTTCTCCTATGACTCAAAGAAATCCGGCGGCGTCACCATCTCGCATCTTCGTTTTGGCAAAATGCCGATCAAGTCGACTTATTTTGTAAGCAAGGCTGATTTTGTTGCCTGCCACAATCCTTCATATATCGACAAGTACGATATAGTTGAGGACCTTAAAGAGGGCGGCTCATTCCTGCTCAACTGCCCATGGAATGAAAAAGAGCTTGACGAGCATCTTCCTGCTAAAATCAAGAGCTTTATCGCTAAGAACGACATCAAGTTATATACAATCGACGGTATCTCAATCGGTAAGGAAATCGGTCTGGGCGGCCGCATCAATACCATCCTCCAGGCCGCGTTCTTCAAGATTTCCGGCATCATTCCTGTTGACGATGCCGTTAAGTTCATGAAAGATGCCGCGACCAAGTCTTACGGCCGCAAGGGCGAGAAGATTGTTGCCATGAACCATGCCGCTATCGACCGCGGTATCGAGAGTGTTATCAACGTTAAGGTTCCGAAGGAATGGGCGAACGCGGCTGACGAGGTTAAAACAGTTACTGTTGAAGGCGGCCGCCCTGAGCTCGTCGATTACGTTAAGAACATCCTTATGCCGATCAATGCTCAAAAGGGCGACGATCTGCCGGTTTCAGCGTTTGTAGGCGCGGAAGACGGCACTGTTCCACAAGGCTCCGCTGCATATGAGAAGCGCGGCATTGCAGTTGACGTGCCCGAATGGGTTTCTGAAAATTGCATCCAGTGCAACTTCTGCTCATATGTCTGCCCGCACGCCGTTATCCGTCCGGTTGCTATGACCACTGACGAGGCCGCAAAGGTTCCTGAGGGAATGAAGTTAAAAGATATGACCGGCATGCCGGGTTACAAGTTTGCAATAACCGTTTCTGTTCTTGACTGCACAGGCTGCGGCTCCTGCGCCAATGTCTGCCCGGGCATGAAAGGCAACAAGGCACTTGTCATGAAGTCACTTGATACTCAGATCGGGAAGGAAAAAGAATATCTCTATGCACAAAGCCTTCCAGAGAAAACTGAAATCTTTGATAAATTCAAACCGGAGAGCGTAAAAGGCAGCCAGTTCAAGCAGCCTCTCTTGGAGTTTTCCGGCGCATGCGCGGGCTGCGGTGAAACGCCTTATGCAAAGCTTGTCACTCAGTTGTTCGGCGACAGAATGTATATTGCCAACGCTACCGGCTGCTCCTCCATTTGGGGCGGCTCATCACCTTCAACTCCTTACACGGTCAACAACCGCGGCTTTGGTCCCGCATGGGCAAACTCGCTGTTTGAAGACAATGCGGAGTTTGGCTACGGAATCTTCCTTGGTCAGCAGCAGATCAGGAATCGTGTCATCGGTTATGTTGACGAGCTCGTCAAGGCTAACATCAGCGCCGATGTCGATGAAGCAGCCAAGGCTTTTAGAGAAACCAAAGAAGACGGTAAGGCAAACCGTGCCGCTACAGACATACTTGTTGCCGCAATCGAAAAGGTGAAGGACAACGAGATTGCGGCCAAGATTCTTGCTGATAAAGATTTCCTCGCCAAGAAATCCGTCTGGATTCTCGGCGGAGACGGATGGGCATACGATATCGGCTACGGCGGACTTGACCATGTTCTTGCCTGCGACAAAGACGTCAACGTTCTCGTATTCGACACCGAGGTTTATTCAAACACCGGCG
>DBTI01000238.1 GCA_002306975.1 Ruminococcaceae bacterium UBA1320 | reverse complement strand
AGTTCCTGACGGTCGCCGCCTTTTTTAACCGCGCCCATCATGATGTTTTCGGTTGCCATAAAGGGAAGTTCGCGCATGACGCGCTGCCTTATGACCTTTGGATAAACGACAATGGCGTCGGCAACATTCATATAAATATCAAGTATGCCGTCAACAGCCAAAAACGCCTCCGCCACGGCGATGCGCTTGTTTGCGGAATCGTCAAGCGTACGCTCAAACCACTGTGTCGCCGCGGTGTATGCCGGATTGAGCGCGTCCGCCATCAGATAGCGGGCAAGGGCGGTGATGCGCTCACAGCGCATGGGGTTGCGCTTATATGGCATTGCGGACGAGCCTATCTGGTGCTTTTCAAACGGTTCCTCCATCTCCTTGAAGTTCTGCAAAAGGCGCATGTCATATGAGAATTTGCTCGCGCTCTGCGCGATTCCGGAAAGGACGTCGACGACCATTGCGTCAACCTTGCGGGAATAGGTCTGACCGGAAACAGGCACAACCGAGTCAAAGCCAAGCTCGGCGGCTATAAGCTTCTCAAGCTTTTTCACCTTTTCACCGTCGCCGTCAAAAAGCTCCATGAAAGAAGCCTGCGTGCCTGTTGTTCCCTTTGAACCCAAAAGCGCGAGGGTGCTTATGCGGTGGTCAACCTCGGCAAGATCCATAACAAGGTCGTTAATCCAGAGCGTTGCGCGTTTGCCCACTGTTGTGAGCTGCGCGGGCTGCAAATGGGTGTAGGCAAGCGCGGGCATGTCCTTATATTCCATTGCAAAAGATGAAAGCCTTGAAATTACGTTCAAAAGCTTTGTTCTGACAAGCTTCAGCGCTTCCCGCATAATTATTACATCGGTGTTGTCGCCGACATAGCAGGAAGTGGCGCCGAGATGAATAATCGGTTTTGCGGCAGGGCACTGAACGCCGTAAGCGTAAACATGCGACATAACATCGTGGCGTACTTCTTTTTCGCGCGCTTCGGCAACCTCGAAATTTATATCATCGGCGTGAGCCTCAAGCTCGGCGATCTGCGCGTCTGTGATGCCAAGACCGAGGGTTTTTTCGCCCTTGGCGAGGGCGATCCACAGTCTTCTCCATGTTCTAAATTTGAAGTCGGGGGAAAAAAGCAGCTGCATTTCGCGGCTTGCATAGCGTGCGCCGAAGGGACTTTCATACGTGTCGCGCAATTTCAAAAACCTCCAGTAAATTGATTTGTAAATGTTTATTATTGTGACATCAAATAAAAACGGGTAGATAGCAAAACTATTCCGCTTTAAATTTGAAATTGCTATAGATTTCGTTCAGGCACAGACTTTCGGTGCCTTCACATACAACAATAAGTTTAGCATAATGGAGGAGAAAATTCAATTTTCTATTTTGCCGTTACATCGAGACTGGTAGGCAACATCTTTTCTTCTCTCAAGAGTTGAGGTTTATATTAGGGTGAAACTTTTAAAGCTATAAACGAAAAAAAGCTTTTTACATCAACGGTGCAAAAAGCCTTAAAAACATCTCTGCCGCCTTCTGATGCAGTCCACGTTTTTTCCATTCTGAGCTGTCAATGAGGGCAGACGCCTCGAATATTTTGATGAATTCTTCCTTCATTTCAATTAAGGCGCTGTTTTTGTAAAGCCACACCGCATCCTCAAACTGCTGGTAGAAGCTTCGGTAATCCATGTTGACTGAGCCTATTACGCCGGTATCATCATCGCATAAAATCATTTTGGCATGAATGAAACCGGGGGTGTATTCATATATTTTTACTCCGGAGTCCATAAGCTGCTGATAATACCCGCGCGTAACGGCGTGGACAAATGATTTGTCGGCAATATGGGGAGTGACAATACGTACGTCAATGCCGCTGTGTGAAGTGTTGCAGAGTGTAATCATCATTTCATGGTCAATGATAAGATATGGCGTTGAAATGTAAACATATCTCCCTGCTGTGTTGATGATCTGCATATAGGCGCCTTCAGCGGCATTACCTGTAAACGGGCTGTCGTTGAACGGCTGAACATATCCGTCATCCGAAGCTCTCTCTGTAACAAGATACCGGTTGTTGTTAAGAGGTTCATTTGTTATGAGCATCCACATATCAAGAAACATTACTGTGAAATTCCACACGGCGTCTCCGCGAAGGCGGATGCCGCCATCATACCAATGACCATGAAGAGCGATCCGGTTTATATATTCGTCACCGATATTTATTCCGCCGGTGAATCCGACGTTGCCGTCGACAACAACAATTTTTCGATGGTCACGGTAATCCATAAATTTGTTGAGCAAGGGGATAAAAGGATTGAACGCAGCGGTTTTTATACCTAAGCGGGCACATTCTCTGCGAAAATTCGGCGGCATACGATCCATGCTGCCGGCATCGTCAAATATGATTCTTATTTCAACACCCGCGGCCGCCTTTCTTTTCAGAATATTAAAAATTGTATTGAACATTTCACCTTTGGCAATTATGAAAAATTCTATAAAAATAAATTTTTCTGCTTTTAAAAGTTCTTCAAGCATTGACTCGTACATTTTTTCACCGGGCAAAAGCAGTTTTGCCTGAGTTGCCTTGTGAACAGGCTTGTCACAAAGGCTCAAAATAAACTGAGCCTGCCTTAAGGCAAGATTCCCCTGCTTTCTCAACTCATCGAAAATTTGGGGCTTTTGGCAGCGGAGTCTTCTGCCCAGCGCCTTTGATTTTTTTATCAGTCTTCTAAATTTCGGCGAAAGGTAATGAGTGCCGGCAATAAAATAGATAAAAACGCCGAATAGCGGAAAAACTAATATAATTATAGACCAGGTAATCTTATAGGAAGGGTTGTCGCGGCTGTATATCAGCATTACAACAATCGCAACGCTGATAAATTCCATTGCACCGTAAAGATAAGCGGCTTCCAGGTTAAGACCCCAGATTACGGCGAGCAGAAGGCATAATTCAAATAGTAACAGTGCGGCGATTAAAAATGACTTTTTTATTTTCATTACTTTCTGCTCCTTTTCAAAAGTTGTGCTCTGCGAGGGATTATAATAGATGGCAAAGTTTAATATAAAAGGTAAATATAAAGAGTTTGTAGAACGTAACAGATATGGGTTATGCTGCCTCTTGACCTCTTTTGCAAGTCTTCTTGGTATTGTAAACCCAGTTCTTTCGACCTTTATCGCTCAAAATGTCATTGATAATTTTAATTTAAGAGGGATAATCCCCAACCTTATCGCTATGGCGGCTGTTAAAGGAACGCGAATGTTCCTTCGCTCAACCGTAACAAAGCAGATAAAAGGCGGAGGTATACGAGCTCCTCTTGTGTGGCTCCAGCACCGAATCAGCAAAAAGCTCTGGTGGCTTGAGCCGATGGTTGACAACTGGGGCTGGGTTGGGCTTGTGATCACAAGGCTGACAGGTGGATTGTCGGTGCAGGCGGCCGCATTTTTTGCCTCTTTTTTGATTGATACGATAATCTCGTTAATAACCGGTGTGGTTTATTATTTCACACAAAGCTATGTTTTATCGATATTGACCTCGCTTATTATACCCTCTCTTGCGGTTGTTCCATGGTTCGCCACGAAATCAATGCGTGTCCGCCGTTATTCAAAGCTGCATTTACGGTAACTTTAATTAATATCGGCAGAATTTTTGGAAAGTATAACTTTTACACCCTGCATTGTTTTAATATTTTATGATTTCTGCCGGAAGTGGCGCTATAGCAATTTTTTATATAAAAGAGGAATCGCTTTTTAAAAATCGAATTGCTATAATAATATAATGTTATACGTCTTGGAGGATTTTTTCAATGAACAAAATTGAAAAAATAACAGTAAAAAAATATAAGTTTATTAACAAAGATGTTCCGGAGGAATTTGAAGGGACGCGAATTGTTTTTCTTGCGGATATACATCACGGAAAATGTTTTTCCACCGAAAAGCTTCGCGGTCTTGTTGAAATGACAAACGCTATGGAGCCGGATATAATCCTGCTCGGCGGGGACTATGTCGACCGGGACTCGGCAAGGATTGAATCGTTTTTTAATGAAGCCGCCGATTTAAACGCACCGCTTGGAGTATATGGCGTTCTCGGCAACCATGACAGATGGACAGACGGCGTTTTATCGGAGAAATGCATGGAGGACGCGGGCATAACGTTGATTGACAACCGCGCCGTTTGGGTTGAGCATAACGGAGCGAGAATCCGTATCGGAGGGGTAGGCGACCTTACGACAAGCACTCAGGATCTGATGCCGCTGATTGAAGGAACGCATGTAGGCGATTTGACGATACTTGTTACGCACCACCCGGACTACATGCTTGTTATGCCAAAGAATTTGGTAGACCTGATGCTTTGCGGCCACACGCATGGAGGTCAGATAAGCTATCGCGGTAAATGGGTTCCGCGGTGGCCGGGCGAGGCTAAGTTCAAATACCTTACCGGGGTCATAAAAGAGGGGAATACCACATTGATTGTTTCAAACGGAATAGGTACAGTCGGCCCGCCGATCCGAATTTGCGCGGCACCGCAGATTTGGGAAATCACCTTGTCAAGGCTTGACACATATCTTTAATTACCTTATTATATAAATGAAAACTGAATAGGCGTTTACGGCGTGCCTTTGGGATAAAACCCAACGGCCTTAATAGGGAAGGCGGTTAAAATCCGCCGCAGCCCCCGCTACTGTAAGGCAGACCACGAAAAACAGTTTGCGTTTTGTGCAGACAACAGCATTTATTATTCTATTGCGATTTAAAACAAAAATATTCCTCTTTGATTTTAAAATTGCGATAAGAACAGGGTGCTTGTCACTGGGTCTCTTTTGCCCGGGAAGACAAATTTTTTGTGGAAAGAAGCCAAGCCAGGAGACCTGCCGTTGTGCTGTTTTTCGTTATGCTTTTCGGAGGGAGATGCATGCGCTTTAACACACAGCCATGTGTGGCTGCGGAATTTTTGCAGATGTTAGGGCGGTTCCTTCAAAAGGAACCGCTCTATTTTGTTTTCGTCGCGG
>DBTI01000096.1:510-4623 GCA_002306975.1 Ruminococcaceae bacterium UBA1320 | reverse complement strand
CCGGTGTGAACAATGTGAAGATGATGGATATTGTCCACGAACTGGTTCCGACTTATTCCGGACATGCGGAAGAGAGCGACGCACTTGCCAATTAAGCTATTTTAAAGATGCAGCGCAGCTTGACCGAGGCGCTCCGGCAAGCTCTAAAAACAGTACAGTATAGATTAAAAAAGGACCGCAGCCGGCTTCAATCCGGCTGCGGTTTTTCCTGTTCCTGAATTTTGTGGTTGTCCAGTTTCCCTTTTTTCCAGCATTCATAGCATAGTCCGATGTAGCTCTCATTTCCGCCGATGAAAACCTGCTGCGCCTTCCCGTACGATTTTTCCGTTTTGAATTCTTGCGTTCACTTCGGCTTTGCGCCCGCAAATACAAACCGATTTGATTTCCGTAAGTGAGTCGGATATTTCAAACAAACGCTTGCTACCTTCAAACATATGGGTTTGAAAATCGGTTTTCAGCCCGAAACACAGGACGGGTACAAACTCAATTGCGATGTCCTTTAGCTGGTCGATTTGAGCGCCGGATAAAAATTGGGCTTCATCTATAATCAGAACGTCATATCTGTTTTGCAGATACCATTCATAGAGATTTCTATTTTTATCAATTAATAGGCCTACATCCTGCAGCCCGATGCGGGATTTAATGATTGCCAGGCCGTCGCGGTTGTCCACGGAGGGCTTCATCAGTGCGACGCGGTATCCCTTTTCCTCGTAGTTGAATTTTACCATCAAAGCTTGAGCGGTTTTGCTGCTGCCCATGGCGCCATACTTAAAATACAATTTGGGCATACTGTTTCCTCCAATTTCACGTAATTCCTGTCTATTATATCACCGTTACGCTTCCAGTTAAAGTGCATTTTGCGCATTTGATTATTTCAATTATGAACGGTGGGACTTTACTGACAGTCACAAATAATATTGATTTATTATAACAACTATTATATTATAAATTATTGTGATATTGGCAACTTTGTACTATAATATAAATCAGATGAATGTACATTGAGGTGGTTTGCCATTTGAAAAAGATTAAGATGTTATACATCTACTATTTTCTCACAGCTGTGGCCTTGGCGATTATCTTGTTAATTTGTACCTCATTTAAAACCGATCAGGCTGAGGTTGATAAAGAAGGAGTAAACGCGATTAATGCCGGATGGATACTCGTGCGCGAGGATGGATCAACACAAAGTATTACTTTGCCGGCTAATGTCAGATCCGGAGTGAAAAAGAATAAAACAAGCATCCTTCAGAATACACTGCCGGACGATTTAAAAAACGGGATGACGCTTTCTTTTGCAACTTATCATGCAACCGTTCAGGTTTTTGTGGAAAATAAGCTGATCTATCAGTTTGGGCTTGATAATCATTATTTATTTGGTAAATCACCTGCCCCTACTGCGTGGCACTTTGTGGATTTGCCCGACGGCGCGCAGGGCAAGCAGATTACACTCAAATTCTGCTCTCCCTATCAAAAATATTCCGGTATCTTTAACAGCATAACGATTGGCAGGAAAAGCGCAGATATTGGCGATATGGTACATCATTTCCTGCTGAGTACCATGGTCAGCTTTTTGTCGCTGATTTTTGGTATGATATTATTGATGATGTATTTGATTGCGCGGAAAAAATTGAAACAGAATGCCGGTATGTTTTATCAGGGCTTATTTACGATCGGAATTTCCATTTCCGCCCTTTGTGAAACTTCATTGCTTCAGCTTTTTTCAGGCAATGTCTTTTTGATCGGTTATATTATGTATTTCACTTTGATGCTTTGTCCGATTCCTTACCTGCTCTTTGTCAAAACGGTTTATGCCGGACGGCATCATGCGAGACTATACGATCTTCTGTGTATCGCTGCGGCTGCTAATTTTATCATTTGCACCTTATTGCAGGTAACCAATTTATTGGATTTTTATGAAACGGTTACAGCAACACATTTTGTTTTCCTGTCAGGGTTAGCCCTTTCTTTGTATACGGCATGGGAAAACTTAAACAAATTCCATGACCGCACAGTGAGAGCATTTTTATTTGGAATTGCTTTCATGCTGCTTTTCTATTCAATCGATTTTATCCGTTATTATTTGGGAATCTATAAAGACGGTGCACTGTTCTGCCGGATAGGCCTTCTTATCTTTATCATAATCCCAACGATTGATACGATTTCCCATAGCTTTTCTATGATAGAACTCGGAAAGGAGTCACGTGTTCTTGAACGGCTTGCGTATCTGGATACCCTGACGCAAAGGAAAAACCGCACTTCTTTTGTAA
The DNA here is from genome assembly GCA_002306975.1 of Ruminococcaceae bacterium UBA1320. GTDB lineage: Bacteria > Bacillota > Clostridia > Oscillospirales > Ethanoligenentaceae > Ruminiclostridium_D. The sequence goes on along the minus strand of DBTI01000096.1, from coordinate 2,353 downwards.
AGGAAATGCAAGGGTTGAACGCCTCTGGAAAATTAAATAACATTGCCATTGTGACATTTGACCTCAACAATCTGAAACGAATTAATGATACTTTCGGGCACAAAAGCGGAGACAGTTTGATTATCGGTGCGGCAGATATGATTCAGGCGAGTTTTGGCGCATACGGTCACTGTTTTCGAATCGGCGGCGATGAGTTTGTTGCCATTTTAAGGGACTGCAGCATGGAGAAATTGGGATCCTGTTTCAACAGCTTTGAAAAGCATATTAAGGATTACAACACCAAAAACCGGTACAAGCTGGAGATTGCCTATGGCTACGCGAAATATGATCCGGAAGATGATACTATCTTTGAAACACTGAACCGTGCAGATCAACGGATGTACAAATTAAAGCGTCAGATGAAAGCAAGCAGCTTAAGTCCAAACAAGGAATAGGCTAAAATCAAATGAGGAATAAAATCTTCCGCGGCGGAAAATAATTTTTGTGTTAATAGGGATTACCCTCTCCTGCATATATTTGTACGAAGGGGGATTATTATGAAAATTATAATTCTGACCAAAGAAAAAATAGTAACCGTACTGTGCATTCTTCTGTCGGTTGCACTTGCAGTGATTCTTGCGTTTCAGGGTGTGGCGGCGATACAGGCGTCGGCTGCAAAGCGCCTCATCCCAATTTACAGCGTCAAGACGGAGGAAAAGAAAATAGCAATTTCATTTGATGCGGCATGGGGAAACGAGCAGACACAAACCTTAATTGATATTTTAAATAAATATAATGTGAAAACGACTTTCTTTGTAGTTGGCGCATGGGTAGACAGATACCCGGAATCCGTTAAGGCACTTGCTGCGGCAGGCCATGAGGTTTGCAACCACTCCAACACTCACCCGCACATGCCAAAATTATCCCGCGCCGATATGATGGCGCAGCTAACCGACTGCAGCAATAAAATTAAAAATATCACCGGCATTTCCCCAATCCTATTCCGCCCGCCCTNCGGAGATTATAACAATGCGCTGATGGAAGCTGCCCAATCGGCGAATATGTACCCGATCCAATGGGATGTTGATAGTTTGGACTGGAAGAACCCGACTCCAAAACAAATTGTTGAGCGCGTCACAGCGGGGGTGAAGCCCGGTTCCATCGTACTGTTCCACAACGGAGCAATGAACACGCCCACCGCGCTGCCAACCGTGATCGAAACGCTTCAGGCAAACGGTTACCGGATCGTCCCGGTTTCCCAGCTGATTTACAAAGACCACTATACCATCGACAACGCAGGAATGCAGATAAAAAATTAAAGGGGAATATTGTTTTGATTGACTTGAAACGCAAACAGTGGTAAAATAATACTCAATAAAGTTATGAAGACTTTGCCGTTATGTTACATTTTTTTGATTAAAACAAACCCATGAAGGGCGCTGAGTATGAGCCCGTCGTGGGCTTTATTTTTGATTGGAGGAGTCTTCGTGCATATTCCTGACGGTTATTTAAGTCCTGCAACCACAATCCCTGTTTTCATCGGCATGGTGCCCGCGTGGGGAGCTGCGTTCAAAAAGGTGCAGAAAACCCTGGATAAAAAAAGGATTCCAACCCTTGCCCTTTGTTCCGCGTTCTCCTTTTTAGTTATGATGTTTAATGTTCCGGTGGCCGGCGGAAGCTCGGCGCACGCGGTGGGCGCGGTTTTCATCGCCATCTTACTCGGCCCGTGGGCGGCAACCATCTCGGTTTCTACGGCGCTCCTGATTCAGGCTCTTGTTTTCGGTGACGGTGGAATCATGGCTTTCGGAATCAACTGCCTGAATATGGCGGTTGTTATGCCGTTTACAGGGTATTATATTTATAA
>DBTI01000096.1:0-262 GCA_002306975.1 Ruminococcaceae bacterium UBA1320 | reverse complement strand
CGTTTACAGGGTATTATATTTATAAACTGATTCAAGGGAAGGCCAAGCTCGGAACTGGGAGAAGTCTGACGGCAACTTTTATCGGCAGTTATATCGGCCTTAACATTGCGGCTTTTCTTGCTTCCGTTGAATTTGGTATCCAGCCTCTTTTATTCAAAGCGGCAGACGGTACGCCTCTGTACTGTCCGTATCCGCTTTCCGTTTCGATTCCATCCATGCTCTTTGCGCACGGGTTCATCGCCGGCCCGATTGAAGGAATTAT
>DBTI01000174.1 GCA_002306975.1 Ruminococcaceae bacterium UBA1320 | reverse complement strand
TGCAATTTCAAATAGAAACGGAAAATCAGGAAGTTATCACCCCAGCCTGAGGCCGTCCGCTTCGGCGGGGGTGATAACAAAACTATTCCGCTTCTTTTTTGTACTTGCTATAGGAGCCGCTGATGTTTGACAAGGCTGCAAAATCAATCAGTAACGTATACAGACAGATAAAGAGCAAGCCCCACTACGTTGAGTTTTTGAGCAGCATAAATAAGGTATTTATTTTCAAAATAATCGTATACTTGATTTCTACCGTTATTGTTGTCATTGCCGCGAGGATTCTTACGCCCGCGCAGTTTGGACGCACTGGGGTTATAAACAGCATTTCCAGTCTGTTGTTTGTGCCCATGCTGCTGAATGTTCACAGCTCCATGTATAAATTTCTTCCCTCGGCCGATGAAAAGGAGAAAGACAAATTGATCCTTACATCGGCTCTGGGGAGTATTGTCTCCATACTCGTTTTTACGGTTATTTTTCTTCTGGCCTATGATCCGGTGATACGCCGGTTGAATATTCCTTCGGGTGAATGGCAGATGGCTGTGGCACTCACGGTCTTTGTCAGTTTTGCCACCATCACGGAGGCTTTTTTGCGCGGGCAGAAAAAGTTTGACGCCATCTGCCTCTTTAAACTGACGGCGGCCCTGGCGAATCTTGCCCTAATTCTGGTTTTCTTTTTTATACTGCAACTTAAAAATCTGGAGACTTATGTCTACGGATTAATGGTTTTTAACGGTCTTTTTACCCTGCTTGCCTTATTCAAAACCGGTTTTCGTAAATTTTCTGCGATCCGTTGGCCTGTGGTCAAAAAAATATACGCCTTTAGCTTCAGCAATTTTTTGAGCATGCTGCTTTCGGGCATAATTTTTTCTTCTGATATATTTTTTGTCAATTATTTTTGCAGTTCCACCGAAGTAGGCATTTATACTGCGTACCAAGGGTTTGCGAAGAATGTTTTTTCCGTGCTTTTCTATGAAATTTTTCTTGTCGTTTTTTTGCCCTTTTTGGCAAAAGCCGACCGGAACAGCCTTGAAAAGAAACTGAAACGATTTACCCCTCTGATTGTCGCTGCAATCATTCTCTGCTCCGGAATAATGACAACGGTATTCATTCTGCTTTTCGGCCAAAAATATGTGCTGAATCCGGCCTATATCGCACTTTCAGCCTTGGGAATCGCTCTTTGCAGTGTTTATCAACTCTATGTATACCTCTATAATATTGAAGGAAGCAAAAAAGCCATGTATACAGGGCTATCAACGCTTTTTGCCCTGCCGTTCACGATGGCTGCCCAATACTTCCTTGTCAGCCGATTCGGCATAGTGGGGGCGCTGTCAAGTGTGGTGCTCACGTATTTCATATTAATCGTAGCTATGATTGCGGTAAACACTCCTGCGGCGGCCACTCCTGCGGAGAGCAATCCGCGAAATAACCTTTCGAATTAAAAAGGTAAATGCGCGCGAAAGTTTCTTTCGCGCGCATTTACAACTCATACCACATTTTTTACTCGCGTCTTGCGTCTGCGGCAGGCAGTTCGCGAAACAGATTCTTTTCAAAGCATCACCAGACAAGCGCGAAAGTTCTCTGGTTCATTTTTGCTATAACAGCTTGAAGCTCAGAATCAAAGCTGGAGTAAATTATAAAGACAGCGCATAAAAGCAAAGAATAGCAACAACGATTAAACATATTGCACCAAAACGAATAGACCAGACATATAAATTGGATGGCTCTGTTACGTCTCTTGATTTCCATTTTTCTGTGATCAGCCATATTATAGAAGGTTTAATCAACATCACTAATCCAATTATCCCAAGAATAATTCCTGACACTAAAAACATAAACTCGCACTCCTTTTTAAAGTCATAATTACGTAGGTCAATACAATCTTTATAACAAAACTTGTAATACGATACGCAATTCAACAAACTAATTATGCTGGTTCACAAGTAGTCTTGCTTGGTGCGGGTAACAGGACAGGTCAATCCGGTTCAAATCCTGATTCTTATACATAAAATATGCCCATGACCGTATTTTAAATAAGCTTGTTTATTTTTCCAGAAACATTTTGAATGCAGTCGGAAGTGGATATGTTTTTAAAAGAGAAGCATGATCTGCCCAAGTGAAACACGTCGGCTGTGCGGAACAATCAATGTAATAACAGGTCATATACCATTTTATATGTGTAAAAACATGCACGCGCTGTGAGGATTTTGTAAGTGAGACAGGCTTGGTCTTCCATTTTGCGGCGAGTCCGATTGCCTGCTGCTCATCTAATTTTTCGTGTACATTGGGGAACTCCCACAGTCCGGCTAAAAGCCCTTCTTTTTTTCTGTGGTGAATGGCAATGTTTTCTTTACATGAAAACACAAACAGCGTAATTACTTGTATCTTTTTCGCTTTTTGAATTTGTTTTATGGGTAAATCCAGAACGGAGTTGTCTTGGATAGCCTTGCAAAACTTTACCGATGGGCAGATATGGCATTTTGGTGTTCCTCGCGGGAGACAAATCGTTGCTCCAAGCTCCATCAAACTCTGTGTAAAATCGCCGCTTCGATCCGTTGGATAGATTTTTGCAAGAGAAGCCGTGATGGACTTCTTCACTGCCGGTATGTCTACATTTTCATAAATCCCTGCAATCCTTGAAATCACCCGCAAGACATTTCCGTCTACGGCGGGAGTCGGCTGTCCAAAGCAAATGGAGGCAATCGCTCCTGCTGTATAGGCACCAACACCCGGTAATTTTAAAAGTTGCTCGTATGTGCACGGAAAATGACCGCCATATTCGGACAGGATCAACTTGGCGGTTTTTTGCAGATTGCGGGCACGGCTATAATAGCCAAGCCCTTCCCAAAGCTTTAATAATTTTTCCTCATCAATGTTTGCAAGCGCCTCGATGGTGGGGATTTCCTCAAGGAAACGCATATAATAAGTCTTAACAGTTTCCACTCTGGTTTGTTGCAGCATAATTTCGGAAAGCCATATATGATAAGGAACACAATCATTCCTCCAGGGAAGCGGACGGGCATTCCCGTCATACCACTCCAAAAGAATATTCGGTAATTCCCGAGGAATCTCCGGCTCGGTTTTATCTAAATTTGCCGTTGGTGCACCCTCTCCCCCTATTTTAATTAGAATTGCCGTAGTTGATAACCATAAACGGTATTTGATCAAATTAGTAATATTAATTATATCATGAGGGCTGCCGCATTGTATATCAAAACGGGATTTTTACCTATTTAATTGGTGCGGCTGCTGCGGTATTTCCACAATTTCTTGTCTCCTGCACTTCGGTGCAAACACAATAGGATATTCGCACCGGCATAGCTGGTGGTTTTCACACTTTAGAATAATAAAAAAATGGCGACTGCTTAACACAACCGCCATTTTATCATTATTCATTTTTGGGTGTCGCCACAACATTGATAAAGAGCCAAAAAACAAGAACGCACCCCACAGATGTGAAGCGCGTAATTTGCGTCCAGTGCAATAGATGGAGCGGATGACGAGGCTCGGACTCGCTACCTCCACCTTGGCAAGGTGGCGCTCTACCAGATGAGCTACATCCGCATTTATTATTTGAAGCGAAATTTATTATACCGGAAAGATCGATTTCTGTCAAGTGGAGACAGAGATTTTTTATATACTTTTTATCTTTTGTTTTACTGTTTTGCAAAAAAAATAACGGGCGGCCACAGGTCGCCCCAATATAACACAACGAGAAGCCTATCTATTTCTTCTTCCCTCTAAAAATAATCGCTGAAACAATCGGCCCTATCATCGAATAAGCACCGACCCATAAAAGCTGCCCCGCGTCAAGCGCGACGGTCCCGAAAATCTGCCGCATAAAAGGAATATAAACAGCGGCAAGTATCAAGGCGGCGGAAACAAGCACCGCGAACACCAGCATGGGATTATTAAAGAACTTTATATGGAAGATATTTTTCGTTTCGGATTTACATTCAAAAACATGTATAAGCTGCACGGTCACGAGCGTTAAAAAGGCACTGGTGCGCGCGGCTGAAAGCCCGCCGTATTTAAAAGCTGTCACAAAAGCGCCGAGTGTGCAAAGACCTATTACGCAGCCGCGAAAAATCATCATCCCGGCAAGTCCGTTTGAAAAAACGCTTTCCTTTGCGCCGCGCGGCCCACGCTCCATCACATCGTCGTCAGGCGGTTCAAGCCCGAGAGCAATGGCGGGGAACCCGTCGGTGACAAGGTTTACCCAAAGGATCTGGATCGGCGTTAAAACAACAGGCAGCCCCATCAGCATGCCGACAAACATTGTCAGCACTTCTCCGATGTTGCAGGAAAGCAGATATCTGATAAATTTTCGGATGTTGCCGTAGATTACGCGCCCTTCTTCAACGGCGGAGACCATTGAGGCAAAATTGTCGTCAAGCAGGATTACCGCAGACGCTTCTTTCGTTACGTCCGTTCCGGTCAGCCCCATGCTTACGCCGATATCCGCTTCTTTCACCGCGGGGGCGTCGTTAACGCCGTCGCCGGTCATGGCGACTACATTCCCATTTTTCTTAAAAGCCTTGACTATACGCAGCTTGTGCGCCGGCGAAACGCGCGCGAATACGGCGGTTTTTGGCGCTATTCTTTTTAACTGCTCGTCGCTCATCGTGTCAAGCTCCGAGCCTGTAACCACCATTGCGTTGCCGCGAAGAATGCCAAGCTCGCGCGCGACGGCGGCGGCGGTTTTCTTGTGGTCTCCGGTTATCATAACGGTCTTGATGCCGGCGCGGACACATTTGCGTACAGCGCCGTAAACCTCGCGGCGGGGTGGATCCATCATGCCCTCAAGCCCCAAAAAAATAAGATTTTTTTCAAGCGCCGGTGTGGCATTCTCGCTGCCGGACGGCAAATCCTTATAAGCAAACGCGAGTACTCGCAAGGCGCTGTCTGCCATCGCGTCGTTCGCCGCTGTCATGGTGTGCTTCAAATCGGAGCTGAAGAGCACTTCTCCGCCGCGAACAGATGCCCTTGTGCATTTGTCCATAATTATATCCGGTGCGCCCTTGACATAAAGCCGCCGCGTGCCGCCGTCCTGCACGATTACCGACATGCATTTGCGGTCGCTGTCAAACGGCAGCTCCGCAATTCTCCGCGCTTTGAGGTTCAGTGAATTAATATTTATTCCCGCGCGGCGCGCCGACATAAGCAGCGCGCCCTCTGTGGGGTCTCCGTCAATGCGCTCCTCGTGCCCCGCGATAAACCGGGCGTTATTGCAGATTACTCCTGTTTCGAGCGTCAGCTTCAGCTCCGGTGTGGAAGTTGGGGTTATTTTTTTGCCGTCACTTATAAAATCAGCACCGTTTTTGCCTGCTTCAACCTCGACCGTGTGTGAAGGGGTAACGATCCGCCGCACAGTCATACGGTTCTCGGTGAGTGTTCCCGTTTTGTCAGAGCAGATGACAGTGGCGCAGCCGAGCGTTTCAACGGCCGGGAGTCTGCGGATTAGCGCGTTGCGCTTCAACATGCGTCCAACGCCGAGCGCAAGCGCAATCGTAACAATCGCGGGCAGCCCTTCCGGCACCGCCGCGACGGCAAGGGATATGCCTGTTATAATCATGTTCATAACAGGTTCGCCGCGCAAAATGCCCGTGACGGTAACAACCGCACAGACGGCAAGGCAGCCTATCGCTATAAACTTGCCAAGCTCCGCCAGCCGCTTTTGCAGCGGGGTTTCGCTGTCTTCAATCGAAGAAAGAATACCCGCGATTTTGCCCATTTCGGTACTCATGCCGGTGGATTCAGTGACCGCCTTGCCGCGCCCGCGCGTTATCATCGTGCCCATAAAAACACGGCCCGCGTCACCGGTAAAGCCGGCTGTCTTTTCGACCGGCAGCGATTCCCCGGTCAAAAGCGATTCATCCGCCTGCATGTCAGCCGAATCGATTATCATCGCGTCTGACGGCACACGGTCGCCCGCCTCAAGCAGCACAACGTCCCCGGGGACAATATCCGACGCGCGCACTTCCGCGGGGCTTCCATCGCGTATTACATGAGCCATGGGCGCGGCCATATTTTTTAACGCGTCAAGCGTTTTCTCCGTTCGGTATTCCTGAATAAATCCCATTATGGCGTTGAGAAGAATAATTAATATTATCGCTATTGCTTCGGTCATTTCTCCCATGAGCAAAGACAAAAGTGTTGATACCACAAGGATGATTGTGAGAATGTCTTTAAACTGAGACGCAAAAATTCCCACCGGGCTGATTTTTTTGCCCTTTTCAAACACATTCTGTCCATGCTTTTTTAAAAGCTTTTCCACCTCGCGACTGCTCAATCCGCGCCCCGCGACTTTGGCGGAGTGATTTCCCGATAACGCCATTGTTTACTCCCTTTCCGCTTCTTGCAGCCTTTTTTTATTTGAAAATTACTAGCCTGTAATATATCTATTCGGACAGTCTGTTTATTATCACCAGAGGCACTTGAGGCTGTATTTTTTCATATACTGTATAGCGGCGCGTTGCGGCGAACCGCAAATGCATTTATGGAGCTGATTTTCAGTGATTCTCAGCATTGTTCTTTTATCGGTTACCCTGAGCGTTGACGCGCTTTTTGCCGGTTTTTCCTACGGACTATCCGGGACAAAGATTCCGTGGCTTTCAAAACTGATAATCTGCGCGTTTTCAGTGATTTACGCCGCTTTGGCTCTTTTGCTCGGCAGCGCTCTCGCGGGGCTTCTTCCTGCGCTTGCGGGGAAAATTATCGGTGCGGCGATACTCGCAGTTCTGGGCATTTCCATGATTATAAAGTCACGCGCCCGACCAAAAGAAAAGCCCGCCGAATCAAGTAACGACGCGCCACGCACTGTTTTTAAACTCATAATAAAATCGCTTGGCATAACAATTGAAATTTTAAAAAACAACCCGGCAGCGGGCGACATCGACCGTTCCGGCATCATTGACAAAAAGGAGGCGCTGCTTTTAGGCTTTGCACTGTCTGTCGATTCGCTCGGCGCGGGCATCGGCAGCGCTCTTTCCGGTCTTTGCGCTTGGTATATCCCCCTCATTGTCGGTCTTTGCCAGCTCGCTTTTCTAAGTACCGGTCTTTTCGGCGGCGGCGTGCTCTGTCAAAAGCGAAAAAATCTGCCTTCAAAGTATGATACGCTCACACAGATGATGCCCGGTTTTTTGCTTATCGGTCTTTCCATACTCAGGTTATTTTGAGAAAATCGATAATACACAAATATTTTACGTTCATTTTAGTAATTCACTGTTGACACAGTGCGGCATATAAACTATGATATTGTTGGTAAACGGTTTCGACATTTTTTTACTAAAACCAAATACGCTTCCTCGGTAGGTGAGGTTACTTAAAGGATATGGATTGATACCGTGAAAAGCTGGAGACAGTTTTAACTGGTAAGCAGGCGTCGCCGTTTTCAAGGCGTTGCCTAACTCAATTTCACCGCCTTTCTGTGCTAAAACTCGTACGAGTAGCATTGATTTGATTTCGCTTTTGGTATAATCGAAGTCAGTGTTAGCCACGCGGATATGTTTCCGCATGAACCTTCTCCTCGATTTTTTGGGGTGAAGGCTATTTTTTTGCAAAAACGCAGTGCAGTAAGATTAATTTTATGCCGCGATTGCGGCACAATATATAAAAGAATTTGTTTTCAGATTATTTAAAAAGTTAGTGCCAATAATATTTGTTTTCTTAAAAGAACCGCCCTGCCAATAACCTTTTTGTCACGGTGTATTGTTATTAGAAGAATGCTCTTTTAAGAAAGAAGAAAAAGCATAAACAAATCATAAGCGGAAAGGGGGATTTTCCATGTACCTTGTTTCAACCTTTTACTTCAGCCGGATCATTGGCAGCCGTGTTTACAGTGACAGCGGCACCGCCATTGGCAAAATTGACGACCTCGCGGTGGACTGCACCTCGCAGCACCCAAGGGTCGTTGGCTTTGCTCTGCGCGACGGGCGGGTGCTTGACTCCACATCGGTTGACGTTATCAAAGACAACGGTCAGTATGTGTTTTTCTGCAAAGACGTCAGATTGATCGAGCTTTCCGGCGACAATATTCTTCTTTTGGCACGTGATGTGCAAGACAGGCAGATCGTCGACACCGATGGACATAAAGTGGTGCGTGTTAACGATTTGAGGCTCGCCATAACTTCCAGCGGAACCTGCCTTGTGGCGGTTGACGTCGGTCTTGAAGGGCTGCTGCGCCGCCTTGGTATGGCAAAACCGATAAAGCGCTTTCTAAGGACGTTCGGAGGCAGCATTCCGAGCAAACTGATTTTGTGGGACGACGTTGCAACGATAGATTCCGGCCGTCCGGGCATAAAGCTTTCAAAAGAGTCCTCAAAGCTCCTCACGCTGCACCCCTCCGACGTTGCGGATATAATAGAAGAGCTCGACCGCACCTCTCAGAACTCGGTTTTTGCCTCGTTTGACGAGGAACGCGCGGCTGATATCCTTGAAGAGATGGAACCGGAAGCGCGGGCAAACATCATCGAGAGCATGCCGGAATCGAAAGCGGCCGACCTGCTTGAAAAAATGCCTTCCGACGAGGCTGCGGATATCCTCGATGTGCTGCACCCCGACAAGGCTGAAAAGATTTTACGGGAAATGAACCGCGAAACCTCCGAAGAAGTCCGCGAGCTGATGGAATACCCCGAGGATACCGTCGGAAGCGTCATGTCAACCGACTTTTTATCGTTCAGTGTCGACTATGCCGTCGGCGACGTTTTCTCCCAGCTGCGGCGTTTGAAACCGGAGTCCGACACGATTAACTACCTGTATGTTGTTGACCGCAGCGAGCGGCTGCTCGCCACCGTGTCGCTCCGCGACCTTGTTATCTCAGACCCCGCCGTAAGACTGAGCGAAATTATGAACAAAGATTTTATCTCGGTCTATGACGACGACGATATAGAAACGCTCAACGAGATCGTTTATAAATATAACCTGCTTGCCGTTCCCGTCATTAACAAGGACGATTTTTTGCTTGGCATTGTGGTTGTCGGCGATGTTGTTGACAATCTGCTGCGCTCAAAATACAAATAAAGTCTTTTTGAGGGGAAATGCAAGAGAAAGGGGGCTGCGGCTTGAGAGAATTTAAGAATAAAAAGCTTCGCAACTTTTTTGCGATATTAAGTATTCTTGGTCCGGGAATAATCGCTGTCAACGCGGGCAACGATGCGGGCGGCATAACGACATATTCAACGGTGGGCGCGTCCTACGGCTACAGTATGTTATGGGGGCTTGTGATTATAACAATCAGCCTTTCGGTCGTGCAGGAAATGAACGCGCGCATGGCTGTTGTTACAGGCAAGGGATTGTCTGACCTGATCCGTGAGAAATTCGGCGTCAAGTGGGCGTTTTTTGCTATGACCGTTCTTCTTGTTGCCAATTTCCTTCTGGTCATGGCTGATTTTGCGGGCGTTGCGATGAGCATGGAACTTTTCGGGATCACCAGATATGTCGCGGTGCCGATAGCCGCCGTCCTCATCTGGGCGCTTGTCACAAAAGGCTCCTACAGCAAGGTTGAAAAGGTTTTTTTGGTGTTTACCATCGTATTTTTTGGATATATCATCTCGGCGTTTCAGGCAAAACCGGACTGGTCAGCCGTTTTCGGCACCATGGCGACTCCTTCAATTAAATTCAGCACAGGTTTTCTGCTGACCTTTATCGGAATGATCGGCACGACCATAACGCCTTATATGCAGTTCTATCTGCAATCGTCAATTGTCGACAAGCATCTGAGCCTCAGGGATTATAAATACGAAAAGCTCGATGTTTATTTCGGAGCCATCTGGGGCAACGCCATAGCCTTTTTCATAATCGTCTGCACAGCCGCCACGCTTTTCAAAGCGCATATAACGATAACTTCAGCGGGGGATGCGGCACAAGCGCTTGGCCCGATTGCGGGGAAATATGCTTCAACCCTTTTCGGCTTCGGTCTTTTGGGCGCCTCACTGCTCGCCTGCGCTATTATTCCGCTTTCAACCTCCTACGCTATCTGTGAAGCATTCGGCTTTGAAAGCGGCGTGGACAACGACTTAAAAGAAGCGCCTGCTTTTTTCGGAATATATACGGTGATGATCGCGTTAAGCGCGGGCTTGATTCTCATTCCGGGAATGCAGCTTGTTAAAATCGCGCTTGTTACACAACAGATAGCAGGTATTCTATCGCCTGTAATACTTACTTTCATGATCATACTCGTCAACGATAAGCGTATAATGGGCAAATACGTTAACAGCAAGTTTCAGAATGTGCTTTCATTTGCTACTGTCGGATTTATCACAGCGCTTTCCGCCATTCTCGTTGTAAGCACTTTGTTCAATCATTAATATCAGGGATATATAAAAAAGGGAGAATACTCAATGACGAAAATCACAAGAAAACCGTTCGGAGTAACAAAAGACGGCAAGGCTGTAACACTCTATACATTTTCTAACACTTCGGGCAGCGAGGTTTCTGTTTGCAGCTATGGAGGCTCTATTGTTTCAATTAAAGTGCCTGACCGTGAGGGCAATATTGCTGATGTCGCGCTTGGATACGACGATCTCGAAGGCTATGTGTCGCGCGAAAACTTCTTTGGAGCGGCGGTCGGGCGCTGCTGCAACCGTATCGGCGGCAGCAAATTCACCCTTAACGGCAAAGCGTATCACCTTTACCAAAATGACGGCAACAACCACCTGCACGGCGGTTTAAAAGGCTTTGACACTGTTGTCTGGCAATGCTCTGTAATAAATAAGGGCGGGGATGACTCTCTCGTTTTGCACCACATCAGCCCCGACGGTGACGAGAATTACCCCGGAAATCTTGACGTTACCATGACCTATACTTTTAATGACAAAAATGAGCTTTCTTTAAATTATAAGGCGATCGGCGACGCTGACACCATCTGCAACCTGACGAATCATACTTATTTCAATCTTAGCGGGCATGATTCCGGCGACATTCTCGCACAAAAGGTTAAAATTTACGCCGAGAATTTTACCGAATCAAACAGTGAGAGCATCCCGACAGGAAAAACAATAAGCGTTGAAGGTACGCCGATGGATTTCCGCGATTTTCACGCGGTCGGCGAGCGTGTTGACGATGATTATTACGAGCTAGGCTACGCGGGCGGCTATGACCACAACTGGGTGCTGGACAAGGGCAAAGGCAAACTGGGCATTTGCGCGGAGGTGTGTGATAAAAAGAGCGGACGGCATCTGACCTGCTATACCACCAGCCCCTGTGTGCAGTTTTACACCGGCAATTATGTCAGTAACAGTCACGGCAAGAACGGCTTTATCTATCAAAAACGAGCCGGCTTATGTTTGGAAACACAGTTTGCCCCTGACGCGATCAATCACCCCAACTTTGACAGCCCTATTTTGAAAGCAGGGGAAAAATATAATGAAACTACTGTTTATAAATTTGATATAAAGTAATCAATGTATTTCTATAATCACCCGTATGGGCGCACTGAGTGCGCCCAATTTTTATGCTTTTCTACCAATTTCCACTTTGTCTTTTACGCCGCGGTAGGCGGTTGCTTTCTTCTTTTGTTTAAGAATGCTCTTTTGAACAAAAATAAAAAGAAGGCTTTTCCAAAGAATCAATGTTAAGCTTATCTTAACAATTGTAAAATAGCAAACCACCTTAATCCGGCATACACTAATTTTGAAGAAGGTGTATATATGTGCGGTATTGCAGGTTGGATTGATTTTAAAAACGATATATCCTCAAGACGCAGCATAATAGACGGCATGACAGACACACTGAAGCTGCGCGGGCCGGACAGTGAGGGGCACTACTATTCCACCCATGTACTTTTGGGGCACAGGCGGCTTGTGGTTGTTGATCCTGAGGGCGGTGCTCAGCCGATGAAAAAGACAATTGGCGGGCATGAATACATATTGGTTTATAACGGAGAGCTTTACAACACAGAAGATCTGCGCGCGGAGCTTTTAGAAAAAGGCTATGAATTTGATTCTTATTCCGACACCGAAGTTCTTTTGACCTCGTATATATGCTGGGGCGAGGAGTGCGTTGACCGGCTTAACGGAATTTTTGCCTTTGCTGTCTATGATGCTGCGGCAGAAACTGTTTTTCTTGCCCGTGATCCTCTTGGCGTAAAGCCTCTTTTTTATGCAAGACGCGATACCTCTTTTATCTTTGGCTCCGAGCTTAAAACGCTGCTTGCCCACCCTTATGTCGAACCTGTAATTGACCGTCAGAGCATCGCGGAAATTTTTGCGCTTGGACCCGCTTCGCCTCTGGGCAGCGGCACATATAAAGATATCAGCGAGCTTGCTCCCGCGTTTTGCGCTACGGTAACGCGCGATGATTTTAAGCTGCGCGAATACTGGAAACCTCAGGTCGAGGATTTTGACAAAACCGAAGAAGAAGCGGCGGAGCATCTGCGCTCGCTGCTTGACGACGCGATACGCCGTCAGCTTGTCGGCGATGTGCCGCTTTGCTGTTTTCTTTCCGGCGGTCTTGATTCCTCCGCAATTTCCGCCATCGCGGCACGTGAATACAAAAGCCGCGGTGAAAAGCTGACCACATATTCTATAGACTATGAAGACAACGATAAATTTTTCAAGGCGTCACTTTTCCAGCCCACCTCCGACCAGTTTTGGGCCTTAAAAATGGCGGAAAAAATCGACAGTGACCACCACTCGGTTATAATCACACAGCAAAAGCTTGTTGAAGCGCTGCGGGACGCGGTTCTTGCCAAGGATCTACCCGGTATGGCTGATGTTGATTCATCACTGCTGCTTTTTTGCCGCGAAATCCGTAAGGATTTTGTCGTCGGGCTTTCTGGAGAATGCGCCGATGAGATTTTTGGCGGTTATCCGTGGTTCACAAACCCGAGCATGATTTACGCCGACACGTTCCCCTGGTCGCTTTACGCAGGCGAGCGGCAGGCTATTCTTTCAAATGGGCTTGGCGACCTTAAAATTCCTGAAATAGCGCGTTCATATTACCTTGACACGCTGGCCCAGGTACCGCATCCAGATAAAGAGAGCCCGATAGACGGTCGTATGCGCGAGCTTTTTTATCTCAACATCAAGTGGTTTATGGTAAACCTTTTGAACCGCAAAGACCGCATGTCGATGTCAAACAGCCTTGAGGTGCGAGTACCCTTTGCTGACAAGCGTCTTGTACAATACGCCTTTAATCTGCCACAGAAAATAAAATTTGCGGAAGGGCGTGAAAAAGGGTTGTTGCGAAAATCCCTCAGAGGCATATTACCGGACGAGATCGTTGAGCGCAAGAAAAGCCCATACCCGAAAACACACAATCCTTTATACACCGACCTTGTGTGCCGGGAGATGGACTCTATTCTCAGTGACAAAACTTCGCCTGTCCTGCAATTGATCGATTCCGCAAAGGTACGTGAAATTGTCGACACCCACGGTGAATCCTACAAAGCGCCATGGTTCGGGCAGCTTATGACCGGTCCGCAAATGATGGCGTACCTCATTCAGATGAACATATGGCTCAAGGAATACAAGGTTAGGCTTGAAATCTGACCACCTGCGGTGGGGCAAGTCGCGCTAAGCTGCTAATAAACAAGCACCTATAAGTCGCGCACCTGCAGTGAGCAGGTCGCGGTAATCCTATAAGACAACAAGCACCCATAAGTCGCGTTATATAGCCGGCTTATGGGTGCTTGTTTTCAGGCAACCTCTTTGTCTCTGAATGCCACAGACAAGAGAATAAAGCCCGAGAGTATTTGGGGTATCTGCATAAAATCAGAATAAGCCAAAAAAATCCACAGATTATAAATGATAATGTCCAACTGTGTATTTACATTTTCAGTGTACAAATAATTCAAATAAACAAAATGAATTAGGTAAGGCAAAAAGCCAATAATGAAAACTGGAAGAAATACCGTAAAAAATTTGCGGCTGTTAACCTTAAATTCTTTTTTGTTTAGATTGTTTTCTGAAATTGTTGCAAGCATTAATCCAAACACAAAGTTTATTAAAATAGTGATAATACCATATGTATAGTAACTGAATGACCTATGAAAAATAGCATAGTTTATAATTATATCTGTGATATAACTGATAGCAAGTAACAATAAAACAATTATGGCAGTAGAACATATGCTTTTTATCCAGCTTTTATATTTGTATGTTTCAATGCCATCGTTTTTAAAAAAAGGTAAAAGCACTAAAAATCCGCAATAGAAATATGCCAAATGCTCCGCAATTCGGTCTCCGCCGTAAATAAATAAGAATTCTCTGTTTGGTATTTCAACCGATATTCCACCTCTCGGTAGATAACAGTAATAAATAAAATATCCGCTTAAAATCAGCATCGGAAACAGCATTATAATTATTCTCGAATAATGAAATGACCACTTTTCTGTGCCGCTATTTTGTTTTAGTAGATATATAAAGCCAATAGACATACCATACGCTACATTAATTAAAAACGACCAAAGATTAGAATCTAACTTCCAACATATACCTTTTATTGGATATAAATACATTCGTATATATTCAAAGATTCCAATCAAAATCATCAGAGAAACCAGTCCAATTAAAAGTGACCTCACCGATTGCTTTTTCATCTCTGTCAAATCTCCTTTTTCAAGGAATACTAGTGAATTGCTAAATCAAAATAGAATATATCTTAATTTTTATCTTTAGCAAATCATTATGAAAACGCTTTCCAACGGTCAATAAAACTTGTATTAGAAGACATTGTATCCGGTATAGACAATATGGTACTACCAACTCTCATTGTTAAATATTCTAAATATATGTGTCCTGCACCATTCCAACTACCATTAACATATGTTTGACAATTTGTCCATGAAACAGTATTATACTTAGCTAAATCATAAGGAATACCATTAACTGTTTGTCGTTCTTCTATAAATTCAGATGAAGAACCGTCATAGTATAACGAACGTGGTAGATACTGATAAAAACCCGCCGCCTGACCATTAGTCCCGTTTTGTAGAAAGAAATAAGCCTGTTGTGTACTATCATCATAACTAACATATAAATGAATGTGATCATTAGGTGAGATTGTATAACCTGATAAATCTATTTCACCACTGTTATTGTTAGAATTTAAATATTGCCACCATAGATGATATCCATCACTTCTCATCGATGTTCCTGCTTGAATTAGACAATCAGATGAATGCAAGTAATCCCCACCCAACCCAATCCAGGAAGATTCTGCAGTGTCATTTTTAGAATCATTTTTCGCCGGTTGTATAAAATCTCCTTGAACCGCAGAAATAGCACTTCCCGCTACGCGATTTTCTATTCCTGACCATATTTCATGATTCTCTTGTCCATTATTTGAATAGTGATTTAACTGGTGCTTATATTGTGTTTTTACCATTGTTGGTATCGGTGTACTTTTGTAATTTCTCATTTCCTCGTCCCAACTTTTTAGATCATCAGGATTAGTTGGACGGTTTGGAAAACCATATTCTTTCAACTGTTCATCGGTAGCTTCAATGGGGTTAAATTTCTCTGGAGGAGCAAGCATATATATCTCTTGCCCATCAATCGTATAAGTATAACGGCTGCCACCATTAGGTAAAGCTTTGACAGTTGATACATTTATTCTAGTTGTATCTCCTAAAGTATTCGTTGAATCCGTCGTAGAAGCAGAGGTTGTACTCATCAGTGAACATGTAAACAAAGATAGCGTCAACACAAAGATCAAATATTTTTTCTTTTTCATTTCTAACATCCTTCCTGTCGAAAGTATAGATTGCTATTTAGGTATATATTTACCATATTTTATGGTGACACACTTTACCCTAATTGT
Source organism: Ruminococcaceae bacterium UBA1320 (assembly GCA_002306975.1). GTDB lineage: Bacteria > Bacillota > Clostridia > Oscillospirales > Ethanoligenentaceae > Ruminiclostridium_D. The sequence continues at coordinate 16,546 of DBTI01000174.1, read as the reverse complement.
AAAGGTGTTATTAACTTATTATTACAATTTTTATCTTATATAGTTAAAAGAATACCGGCGGCGCAGCTTGCGCCGCCAAAAACTTACAACAAATAAAAATTCACGCGACAAAAAGCTAAAAATCAGCTTGCCGCCCCACCGCGAATTGCTCACCGCAGGTGATGAAGTCACCGCGCGAGAAATCGGGGTCGTAGCCTGCTGATTTTATGCGTCGTGAAAGGCAGGCAAGGCATTCCGCCGCTTCTTCACCGGTACAGATTTTGTTGTCGTAGAGGGAATAATCGCGCCTGTGCACAACGGGCGAAAGGTTGGGCATAACTACGTTTGCGCCGGCTTTTAACCCTTTTTCGCGCCCTTTTACGTCAACTGTGCCGAGCGCTGTTGTCGCCGGTATCAGCACCTTCGGTAACATCAGGCGGATCAGCGCAAGCATAACGAGGGTTAACTTTACGCTCCCTGTGCTTTCGTTTGCAAAAATCGTGTCACGGTGAGGCACAAATGGACCGATTCCAACCATGTGTGGCTCAAGTTCACGCAGGAATAAAAGGTCTGCCGCAAGGTTTGCTGAGGTCTGATAAGGTGAACCCACCATAAACCCCGCGCCAACCTGAAACCCGATTTCTTTGAGGTCATAAAGGCATTGCTTGCGGTTTTCAAGGCTCATTTGCGGCGGGTGAAGCTGCCGGTAATGCTCGTCCGTCGCGGTTTCGTGCCGCAGAAGATAGCGGTCGGCTCCGGCTTCAAAATAGCGCTTGTAGGTTTCTTTGGTTTTTTCACCTAACGAGAGCGTTACGGCACAGTCGGGAAATCCCCGCTTTATGTCGGAGACAATATCACACATCATATCATCGGTGTAATATAAATCCTCTCCGCTTTGCAGAACAAAGGTGCGGAACCCAAGTTGATGCCCGCGCGCGCAACAATCCATAATTTCATCATGGCCGAGTCTGTAACGCACGGCTTTTTTGTTGCCGCACCGGATTCCGCAATAGTAGCAGTCATTTTTGCAATAGCTGCTGAATTCGATAAGTCCGCGAAAATAGACCTTTTTGCCATAATATTTTTCACGCACGGCGTTTGCGGCGGCAAAAAGCTCCGAAGTCTCCGCCTGCTCATAAAATTCAATAAGCTCTGTAAGTTCAGGGCCGCCAAGACGGCTGATATTTTCAAAGTTAATTAAAGCTGACATAACGCTTTTCCTCCATTAAGGGCACTCTTTTTACCTCGGTGCCTTTTGCACCGCGGATCTTCCACATAATTGACCACCTAGCTTCTGTCAACGGCAGCGCGGCTGCAAGAATGATATAGGCCACCGCGGATAATATTCCGAAAAGACCTGTGCTCATACGGATTCGCGGATAAAAATAAAAGCTTACCGACGCGTAATACCCCGCGACGCAGATAACGGTCAAAATTGCGATTGCCGCAAGAGCGGCGGCGTCCCTCCGGGTGAAACGATATGTCGAAAAGGCCGAGCGCTTTGCGCAGCCATAACCGCGCGCTTTCATTGAGTCGGCGGTGTCAAGCCCCTCTTCCATCGACCAGCTTAACAATATCGAAATCTCTTTTAAAACCGCCCCAAGCCGTGCCTTTTTGTTGCCTTTGCCGGCAGCCGGAGTCAAAGTTTTTTGCGCAGACGAGATTTCGTGAAAACGGCGGGTAAAAAGCGGCACCATGCGCTGCGTCATTGTAACAAGCATTGAAGCGGCGGGCGCGAAGCGTGAAAACAGATACATGAACCGGTCTGGAGTTACAACGTGGTTGTAAACCCCGAACCACAGAAAAACAGTCAGCAGCATACCGCCGGAGCACACACCGTACAGCGCCGCTTCAAGCGTGATCGGGCTGCCCCATAAGTAGAATAGCAGTGTTTTACCGCCATGATTAACAATAGGGTTGAAGGCTGCAACAACCACGCAAAGGGGGAGTGACCAGGCAAGCTGCCTTACGGACTTCCGCCAGCCGCAGAGAATAAGGTTTTGTAAAACCGCGAAGGCAAGGCCGAGCGCGATAAACGCAGGGTGAAAGAACAGCATAGCCAAAAGCGTGAGCGCAATTGTATAAGAAAACGTCACCAACGGGTGAAAATAATCAGCCGCGCGCTTGTTCATTTGCTCTGTTCCTCCGATTTGCCGAGGTCTGTCGTATAAATCCACTTTATGTTTTCGCCGCCGCTCAGCTTATATGAGTTGCAATCGTTTTGCGGAAATACTCCGCTCACGCTGTAAATCCAGCCGCTCTGCGCGCCGCAATCAAATTGCGCAACGCCGTCGATGGCGGAAATATATTCCCCTTTGCCGCTCATTTGCGAAGCCATGATGATTTTATTTTCGTCGCAATATCTTTTTAAAACAGTATAAACCGTGTCGCCTGTGTTTATCCCAACCTGTTTGCCGCTTGCGACGATGCCGTCGTTACCTTTGGTCGCGTCTATCGTGAGCGTTACAAATTTGGAATACTTGGCGGCAGCTGTCGACGACGATTTTTTCGGTGTAACCGCCGAGGAGGCAGCATTGCTTTTGGGTGTGTTATCCGCTTTTGACGTCTGCGTGGATGCTGTCTGTGAAGAAGCCTGTGACGCCGTTGAAGAAACTGATGAAGAAATTTGGCTTTGCGCCGACGTTGCCGACGATGAGGCTTTTTGACTTTCAGCAGTTTCCGTGCAGGCGAAAAAGCTAAGACAGATCGATATTAAAAGCGCTGTCAAGATCGGCAGCTTTACTTTATGTGTCATTGACTTAAACATTGATTCCCTCCATGTGCTTTTATCTATTCGTTAACTATTATTGTAAACCAGGGCCGCTCTTTTTGTCAATTAAACAAATGCGAATGCTTTGCGATCTTCTGCGATATTTCAATTTTTTTGTTTACACTCGTCCTCGCGGCTGCATACAATGGGAATATAGGAGGTACTTACCAATGTATAGTTATGAAGATGCATTAGCCGAACACAAACGTATGGTTGATTTCAGAAGCAAGCATTACTATTCAAGCGAGCCTGCAGAAAAACAGGACGCTGAGGCAGAGGTGGAGCAGCAGTCGTCACCGGTGAAAATTACCCCGATTTATGATGACTCTGCCAACTTTTTAAACTAAATATGCAGCAAAACAGATAAGCCCCGAATTTTTTCGGGGCTTATCTGTTTTTATCTCGTTAGTTTTTCACAATCAGGTCATTGATATCCCTGCGCATACTTAGTGGCGTTTGATTAATAGGCTGACCAACACGTAACAGCATTTGAATCGTTCCGCCATCAGGTGCATAATCCCGATGAATATGATCGTAAACATCCTTCATCTCCGGATATTCTTCAATCGACTGACTGAGTGGCTGCATTGCAAGGCCAACAGTATGAGCGTTCAAAATGAGTCTGCTATAAAGCATGCCGCTTTCAATTTGTTTTTCCCGGCTGTTGTCGTTTGAAATGATCATTACGTATGCCGGCGTACTGTCAACAGATGTTTGCGTTGCTTTGATAAAATTATCTGTTGATGCTTTTCCGGTGTTAAGAGAAGGGAAAATTGTCAAAAGCCCCTGCAATATATGCTTCATTATACCCGTTGTGCCCTGCCCTTCAACGGAATAACCGTATCTGTATTTGTTTTTATCAAACTCGTTTGCTCTGAAAACAGCCGACGATTCTTCGATTGCCCTATTGAGTGCGGCTTCTATTCCTGCGCTTTGCATTGCATATTTGCCTATTTTGTCAAGATTATCGGTATCTTGATAGATTTTTATCGAAATGCCGTCTTCGTTATTTAACCCTTCAAGCAACCTCTGTTGATCGGATGTAAGTTTGGTTGTTTTATACGGTCCTCTGTTTGTATCCGGCTGATAAATAGCGTCATAAAGATTCGACTTTTGGGGCGCCGTTTTAGTCAGCGTAACTTTTGCAACCGGTTTTGTATCCATGCTTTTCGATAAATTGCTCTCGTCATACTGTCCATCCGGAAATAATTTGATATCTGTTGTATAACCGGATTCGTTCCCGGCAACCTTTACATATTCAAGGAAAGCGCCCTGTGTAACCATCATTTGGCGTGAGAGCGGATCCACCTTATCCGTCATCTTCTTGCTGTCCGAATAAAGATAAAAAACCATAGGGTCGTTTTTATCGAGTTTTATTTTCCATGGCTGCATGTTGTGCCCGCTACCTGCCAAAAGCCCGTCTGCACAAAGCTGGATTCTCGGATCTTTAAACTGCTGAGCATAGTTTTTTGACCACGGCTCCAAATATTTTTGAGGCTCAAAAACTCCGCTGATTAAAAGCAGCGCAGAAAAAGCAATAACACACAGACCTACAATACCGATTAAAATACGAACCGTCAACTTTTTTGCCCTCTTAATCATAATTTCTCCTTTTATCTGATTATTGAACGGATGATCAAATCAAAAGCGTCTGACACAAACTTTTCTTTGTCGGTTTTATGATAATCTTTTAAATACTGCTCTTTTATGTCCGCTGTATTCAAAACGCCAACTGTACATGCCCAAAGAACAAGCGCGGTTTGGGTTAAATCCAAATCACTGCGAAAAGTATCTTCATCAACCCCTCTTTTTAAGGCGTGGATTAAATATTCAAATATTTGTTCGCCAAGGGCGTAACATTCATCTCTTGATTGACTTTCTATGCCGCTTTCAGCCTCCAGTTTTACGGTCTCATATTCCATGATTGCTTTGAAATAGTCTCTGTTCTGGTTGCTGAATTTATAAAAAGTTAAGAGAAGCTGATGCAGTTCCTCAATGGCGTCTTTAGTTTCTCTTTTTAAATCTGCTTGCAGCATGCTTATTAGAAGGCGATACCCTCTTATCATTATTTCAAAATAAATCTGCTCTTTGCTGTTAAAATAGACATAGACAGTGCGTTTGCTGAATTCCGCCTCTTTTGCGACCTCATCCATTGTGGCATTGCTATAGCCTTTTTTAAAAAACGCCCTTTCCGCCGCTTCGATAATGTCGTTTTTCCGGATTTCCTTTTCTTTGTTTCTGCGTTCTTCTGTTCCCAAAGAGATCCTCCTCTTTTGCTTATTGCACTGTAGTAACTCTTATTACACTGTTAGTTTACTTAATGATAATCTCTTTAAGAAACTTTGTCAAGGCGGGTGTTGTATTATTACCAAGTAAATTTTATATCTGAAAATGTGTAGCTACGCTTTTTTATCGGTCAATTGGCTTTTGGGCTTAGAAATAAGCAGCTTCCCCCTCCTATCTCATACTAATCCCGATAAGAAATGTAACGAAAAATTCTTCGGTCGTACATTCAACCTTTTTCCTCGAATTTATTCTATATTTCTAATCGGGATGAGTATTAGGAGAGGGAAGCTGCTTACTTTGTACTGCAAGATAAAAGCACGCGCACGCAAATCAAAACTTCATAAGGTAAAATCGCGACCTGCCTCCAGTGCAACTGGGCTATTCGCTTATGAGGTTGTTTGGTGAAATCTTTTTGATTTTCATTGAGCATAAAAACGCTGTTATTCCGGTGACCGCAATAACGAAAATGATTGGAAACCCGATCGCCCAAAAATCCCAACTCCATTTCAGCTCGGCTATTCCCACCGATGAGAACATGCCTTTAAGAAGTTTTGGAACGATCAAAATGCTGAGTGTTGTCCCGATAAAGCTGCCTAAAATGGAAATCAGCATAAACCGGAAGGTGAATTGCAGACGCAGATCAATTGTCTTAAAGCCGATGGCCTTAAAAATTCCGGTATCGGTTATTTCCTTGTATATCGTAATCATACACAGCAGAACGGTTATACAGGCAATCAGGATAAAGGTCAACGCGTTAATGACGGATGTTGCGGCTTTGACTGCAGAATCGATTGTATTAAACATTGTACTCGATTCAGTCCTGTCATTTGTAAAGCTGACGTCGCTGTCAGTGGTTTTATATTTTTGTTTCAAATTGGAAATCACGCTGTCCAGCTTACTGCTGTCCTTCAAAACGATCGACCTTGTTGAAGATTGATAATCAGGATCGATTCGCTGATATGCGCATAAGGGCATAGTGATGTTTTTTCCCATTTCATAAACGCACTGAACGGTACCGGTTATTACATATTTATTTTTATTTCCGGATTTAGATTCGATTTCAACCGAATCCCCAATGCTTTTGTTCAAAATCTTGCTTAAAATCGGTGTAATGGCTATTTCATTGTTAAATCGGGGCAGCTTTCCGTCCAATAAAGAATCCCTGACCGAGTTGATGTCTCCTTTTACAAGCCCATCAACGGATATGCCGTCAAGTTTTATGCTTACCTCATCTTCGCTGCCGGATAGTTTAACGCCGTAGGTTTTGTCAATATCATCAACAATTCGGTCAAGTCTTGCGGAGGCGTTCGCATCCGATTCTGCCGAGGAAACATCAAAGTCGTACATGGTTACGCCCAAAGCTTTATATAACTTTTCATTTGAGTTAACCGCGTTGGCCGTCGTGGTAACGGTGATAATCATAAAGGTAAATATTGAAGTTATCACAATAAGCGCGGAATACTGCTTCAGTTTCGTCAGCATTTGCGTAAACGGCATTTTGACTGACAAGGGGAAAAAATGGAAATGCTCAAGAGAAAAATTAAGCCGTGAAGAAAAGTACACGGGTGATTTGCCGAATGAGATTGCCCTGACGGGGCTTATTTTTGCCGCTTTTTTTGCAGTCAAAAAGACGATCGCGCAAATAAAAAGCATGATGACGGCAAAGACAGCGAGCGCGACTAGCAGCGTCATATTTCCGCTCCAGAGAATTCCGGCGGTACTAATTAATATTTCGCCGAAAATCGGTGTTGTCAATAATGCCCCCGCTATTCCTGAAGCAGTCCCTATTCCGCTTACAGTCAAATACTGAATCATGGTGGACGCAATAATATCCCCGCCCGTAAAACCGATTGCCTTAAGTACGCCGAGGCTGACATAATCCGCCTCGATGGAGGCAAAAATTGCATGCCTTATTACAATCGCCACAATGATAATAAGCAGCACGGAAAAGCAGAACAGCACTACCGAAATGATGTTTGGGATCATCATCGCCGCCATCTTGCAAAAACTTTTATCGCTTTTGATGACGGTTAGCATATCTTTTCCAAACGCCCCGGTTATATCGTTTGACGTTTTATCAAAGGCGGCTCCCTGATACTTATCCTTTAAATAAACTTTGATCAGTGTGCTTTTTAAAGTAGTCTTATTTTCAGTAAGTGCGGCAACCTGTTTGTAGCCCTCGGAAGAAAACAAAATGCGCTTTATTCCGAAAAACACCTGACCGAAGCAAGGGTCTTCCATGTATCCCGAAATTATATAGTCTTTATCGCTTTGACCTGTGTGAATAATAAGCTTGTCGCCGATTTTGGCGTCAAATTGGTTTTTATAAATCAGCGGAACATAAACCTCATGATCAGACAACAATTTACCGGATTTATCGGCTGATATATTGAAGTTATTGTTTTGCGGATCATATTCCTGAAAGATGCAGTTTGACAGGTCTTTGCCGTTTATTGAGCCGATGTTGACCGCCCCTGTCAACAGGCAGTCCTGCGTGCTGACACTTTCAATCTCATCACGGTTTTTAAAAAAGTCTACAAAATCGCTGCGGTAATCTTTGTTCGCAAATCCATAGAAGATATCCGGAGAATTTGATTTGGAATATGAACCGTCGTAGGTATCCTGTATGCGGAAAATGGTCGACATCGTCGTTGCCATTGAAATTGCCGCAACGATTGCTAAAAAGAAAATCGCGACTGTATATGTCTTGCGCTTGAAGATCCCTTTGATCGCGATGATGAAAACTGATTTCATACACTCACCATCCCATTGAGGACAGCCACGATAGAACCTGGCTTTCCCGTGCTTTAAGTCCCTCCGCGGTGTATTTCGGCAGCTGCATCTCATCGGCTATCTTGCCGTCAATTAGATAAATCAGCCGGCCGGCTCTTAAAGCGGCTTTTACGTCATGGGTGACCATCAAAACGCTTTGCCCCTCGGCGTTCAGTTCGCTCAAAATGTCAAGGATATCGTGCCCGGATTTTGAATTTAACGCGCCTGTCGGTTCGTCGGCAAAAACAAGGCTTGGGCTGTTAATAAGCGCCCTCGCGATAGCGGCGCGCTGCTGCTCTCCACCCGAAACCTGTGACGGCAGCCTGTCTGCAAGGCGCTCTATCCCCATCATCTGCAAAAGCCCGAGCGCTTTTTTTTCAACCTCTTTTGGTTTTAATTTTTTGTTTATATACCCGGCCACCGTGATGTTTTCAAAAACCGTAAGGTTCTGCACAAGGTGCATCTGCTGAAAAACAAAGCCCATGCTGCTGCGCCTGAGCATGGCGAGCCTGTCTTCTTTTAAATTGTCCAGCCTTAGCCCGTTGTAGGTGATTTCACCCGACGTCGCCCTGTCCATGCCGCTCAACGAATATAAAAGTGTTGATTTCCCCGAACCGGAGCTGCCCATTATTACCGTGAACTCGCCCTCATAAAGCTCAAGGTTTATATTTCTCAAAACATGATTTTGTGTGCCGTTGTTCGCGTAGCTTTTGCAGAGATTGGCGGCTTGAAGCATTACATTTTTCATCTGTTGCAGTCTCCTCTTTTTATAGATAACACAATAGCTATCCTTAGCGTAAAGCTATTGTGTTATCTATATTACACGCGCTTTGGCGTTTGGCCCGAACCCTATATACAACTGCTCATATATTAATTATTTATTCAGCTGTATATAGCGGTTTGACAAAGTCAAACCCTGCGGTGATGCTTCATTTTAACACGGCAATTATTAAGTAATCTTTAAATGTCGCAAATTTTTAATCCGATTTTTATCAAAAGTCCTTTTTCTGTGTTTTCAAGCGAAACCGAACCGCCCGTTTTCTCAACTATGTATTTTACAATAAAAAGCCCAAGCCCCGAGCCCTTTTTATCCTTAGAATTTTTTCCACGGTAAAATTTATCGAAGATGAATGGGATATCTTCGGGCGGAACGCCGCCGCCAAAATCCTCAAAGCCGCAAACAAGAAAGCCGTCGGTTGTATCAAATTTTATATGTATATCGGAATCTTCCGCGTATTTTACAGCGTTTGCGATGATGTTTTCAAAGACCTGCGAGATACGTCTTTGGTCTGTGCTGATTTTTACGTTCGGCACAGCGTTGATTTTTTTTATCTTTTCACCGTATTGCGCAAAAAACGGTTCCAAAACCCCACCCATTAAAGCGGGCGCGTCAAACTCACCGACCTCAATCGACAGCTTGTCCATATCTGAAACCGCGTGCAGAAACAGATCGTCTGTTAGCCTTGCGACCTCGTCCGCCTTTTCCATGATTACCTTCAGGTATCTTTGCTGTCTTTCGGGCGTATTCGCCATTCCGCTGTTTATTGCCTCGGCGTATGCCCTTATTGACGCGACAGGCGTTTTGATATCGTGTGAGATGGTGGCGACAAGCGTTTTCTTTGCCTGCAACGCCTCTTTTTCATTTTGCTTTGCTTCTTTTAACTCGCTGCGCATCATATCAAACGCCCATGAAAAAGCGCCGAAGGTGTTCTTACGATCCACCTCCAGCGGAAAATCAAAGTCGCCGCCCGCCACACCTGCCGCGAATTTTACCAATCTGTCAAACGGCTTTATCATTCTTTTATAGATAAATGCAAAAAATCCGAACACAAACAAAAGGCAAACAGCAAGCGACAGCAGGATCAAAAAATTTACCTTGGCGAGCAGACTTTCATCATTAAGCTTGCCAACTGTCTCCGATATGTTGACCGAGGATATTTCCTCTTTCAGCTCCCGCGCGTATTCCGAATTATTTGGCTCCTGTTTGATTTTTTCGGAGAGCTGCGCGATGCGGTTGAGCGTAACAATGTCGCCGCCCAAATCTTTTTTCTCTTTTCCGGCAGCAAACTCGCTGTTTATCCCATATAAAAATACAGCAAAAACAGCGGTTATAATCAAACAAAAGCAAACGATTGCGGGAAAATATCTTTTCATTGCCGCTCACACCTCAAATCTGTAGCCAATGCCCCATATTGTTAAAATAGTCTTGGGGTCTGACGGATTATCTTCGATTTTTTCTCTCAGCCAGCGAATATGTACCGCAAGCGTTCCGATCTCTCCGATGCTGTATTCTCCCCAAACCGCGTTGAAGATTCTTTCTTTATGCAGCGCCTGATTTTTATGTTTGATAAGATAGCTCAGCAGCTCAAACTCCATTGCGGAAAGTTCAAGCCGTGCACCGTTTTTTGTGACCTTTCTCGCCTCAAAGTCTACGCAGATGTTTTTAAAATAAAACAGCTTTGACTCTTTATCGATTTTCATGTTATATGAGCGCCGGAGGTTTGCGTTAATCCTCGCCAGCAGCTCTTTGAGTGAATACGGTTTTGGAATATAATCATCGCCGCCGATATCAAGGCCCGTTATTCTGTCTGTGTCGCTCGTGCGCGCGCTTATTATGATAATCGGAATATTTGATGACTGGCGGATTTTCTGGCAAAGCTCAAACCCTGTCATATCCGGCAGGTTGACGTCAAGTATAAGCAGCCTGAAATTATATTCATTCAGTGTTTTAAGAGCGCCTTCGCTGTTAAAGCCGCGCTCAACGCTATATCCGTTATCCGTCAGCAAATCCATCGTTATGGCGGACAGCTCCTCGTCGTCGTCAACGATCAATATATCTCGGTTTTCTTTTTCAGCCATATTTTCCTCCTGTGCTCCTGCGGAGAGCAATTCGCGAATTGGCTCTATACCAATTCCAAATTAAAAGTTTCCAAAGAATTCGCGTCAAAATCAATGGTTTACGGTTTTTACGCGAATTCTTGTCATAAGTTTATTTGGAATTCGTATTAGCGTAATATGTTTCTTAATGTCGCGTTTTTTCAGCTGTGGTACAGTTTAGTGAATCGCTTTCTTTTTGTATTTCTTGCCGGCGACTTCAACGTTTCCTACCGTTATGAGCGCGTTTTGGTCAAAATTGAGGATGATTGATTTTAACTTTGCCAGCTCGAGCCTTGATACGACTACATAGATAACATTTGTCGCTGCTTTTGAAAAACCGCCCTGACCGTTAAGCAGTGTAACCCCTCTGCCGAGCCTTGCCGTTACAGCTTCGGTTATCTGCTCATATTGGTCCGAAACAACCGTAACCGCCTTTGATTCGTCCAAGCCCTCAACAACGATATCAATAACTTTAAAGGCGATAAAATAGGTTACCAGCGAATACATCGCTCGATCCCAGCCATATACAAAACCAGCGCCAACCAAAATGAAGAAGTTAAAAAACATGACTATCTCGCCGATAGAAAAGCTAATTTTCTTATCAAGGATAATCGCCACAATCTCTGTGCCATCGAGCGAACCGCCCGCGCGGATAATCAGACCGACACCCATTCCGTTGATAATACCACCGAAAACCGCCGCCAGAAATATATCATGCGTAAGACCGGGAATAGGGTGCAAAATCGAAACACCGATTGAGAGGCAGACCACCGCCAACACGGTAGAAAGAACAAACGATTTTCCGATTTGCTTATAGCCGATAATGAGAAACGGAATATTTAAAGCGAATGTGAAAATCCCAAGAGGGAGCTGTGACAAATAGCTTGTAACCATCGAAATGCCGACGATCCCGCCATCTACAATATTGTTAGGAACAAGAAAAATTTCAAGACCAATTGACGACAACGTTGCACCAACCACAATAAGCACTATTCTCAGTGTAACTGAACGCATTTTTGATGTTTTCCCCGACATTTTCTATCCCCTTTCCGCGGCTGTAAAAATCAGGCCGCATAACCCCGTTGATTTCATACTCTTATTATACCATTTTTCCACTGGCATTGCCCCTGCGGGGAGCAATTCGCAAATCAGTTATGAGTTTGGGTTGGGCATGACGCGGATTTTTCTCACTGTACGCTGATGACCTCGGGTCATTAGCGAAAACACCAACAATCCGCCGCGCGCACTCACTTAAACAATCACAAAAGGCAAATTCGCGAACTGCATCCAGTGCAACTGGTGGTTGGTTAAGAGATTAAAATATGTTTCTATTTATTGACATATACGTTAATGGAAACTATAATAAAATTTGGTTGGAAACAAAAAAACGATACGCGGGTTACGGGAGGAATATATGAAACCTGACACCTTAACGGGCAGGATAACAGAATCAAACATAAAATATCTAAAGCAACTGTCGAAACAATACCCCACAATCGATGAGGTATCAACCGAAATTATAAATTTGCAAGCCATTTTAAATCTTCCCAAAGGCACGGAGCATTTTCTGACAGATATACACGGGGAATACGAGCCTTTTCAGCACGTGCTGAAAAATGCGTCGGGCGTCGTAAAAAGCGAAATAGAAAGACTTTACGGCAACACGCTTACTCAAGGCGATAAAAAGGAACTGGCGACACTCATCTACTACCCGGAGCAGAAACTTGACATGCTGCTCACGAGCAAAAATAACATTGAAGACTGGTATAAGATCACACTGTATCGGCTGGTGGAAGTGTGCGGAAGCTTTTCCTCGAATTACACACGATCCAAGGTGCGTAAAGCCATGCCGCAGAATTTTACGTATATTCTTGAAGAGCTGCTTTACACACAGGCGGATTGCCCCGAAAAACGCAGATATTACAGTGAAATTATAAATTCAATCATAGATATCGGACGCTCGCGGGAATTTATCATTGCGTTGTCTAACCTGATACAGCACCTTGCCATTGACCGTCTGCATATAATCGGCGATATCTATGACCGCGGCCCCGGTGCGGAAATAATCATGGACACGCTTGTCAACTACCATCTTGCCGATATCCAGTGGGGAAACCACGATATTCTGTGGATCGGCGCGGCGACCGGGCTTGAAGTGTGCATTGCCAACGTTGTGCGCATCTCGGCGAGGTATGCCAACCTTGAAACGCTCGAAAACGGCTATGGCATAAATCTGCTGCCGCTCGCAACCTTTGCGCTGGAATTTTATAAAGACGATCGATGCGATTGCTTCGTCCCAAAATTCTGCGGCGACCAAAGCTACAGCACAAAGGAAATAAGACTGATCTCACTGATGCATAAGGCAATCTCGATTATTCAGTTCAAACTTGAACACGATGTAATCACGCGCCACCCGGAATACGGCATGAATGAGCGGCTGCTGCTTGATAAAATTGATTATAGAAAAGGTACGATAACCCTCGGCGGCAAAACCTATGAGCTTTTGGATAAAAATTTCCCGACCATTGACCCCAAGGACCCGTATAAGCTTACGCCGGAGGAAAAAGAGCTTGTACGCAAACTGAAGCTCTCATTTATAAACAGCGAAAGGCTGCAAAAACATATAAGATTTCTTTTTTCAAACGGCAGCCTTTATCTTACCTATAATTCAAATCTGCTTTTTCACGGCTGCATTCCGCTTGACAATGAGGGCAACTTTTTCCCCGTTAAACTGGGGAAAAAGAAACTTGCCGGCAAAGAGCTGTTTGATTTTCTTGAAATAAAGGCGCGTCAGTCATTCTTTCACGGGGACGGCAACAGGCAAAGCGCGGATTTGATATGGTATCTGTGGACGGGTCCGCATTCGCCGCTGTTCGGCAAAGAAAAAATGGCGACCTTTGAGCGCTATTTTATAGAAGATCCGCAAACCCATCAAGAAACCCGCGACCCCTATTACAGCTACCGCGACGATGAGCAAACCTGCAACCGAATCCTTGAGGAATTCGGTCTTGACCCGAATAGCTCGCACATTATAAACGGCCATGTTCCCGTTGAAAAGAAAAACGGTGAAAGCCCGATAAAGGCGCAGGGGAAACTGATCGTCATCGACGGCGGCTTTTCAAAGGCATATCAGCCAATGACAGGCATTGCCGGTTATACACTTATTTCCGACTGCTTCGGGCTTATGCTCGTCTCGCATGAGCCGTTTAAATCCACCGAAGTCGCGATAAAAGAAGAAACCGATATTCTATCCTCAAGCGAGGTGCTTGAACGCGCAGAAACCCGCAAGCTTGTCAGCGACACCGATATCGGCAAAGATTTGCGGGAACAGATTCAGGATTTGAAGCTGCTTCTCGCCGCATACCGCAAGGGCATAATCAAGGAACAAAACAGAATGTCGAGAAACTAAAGCTACATGCAAAAGGCAGGAACTACTCTTTTTTAGGGAGCTTCTGCCTTTTTGGTTTTTATATAGTATTTAACATCATAAATTTTTACTATATAATACAAGGGTAGAGAACACACAAAAAACATAATTCGAGTTTATAATAAAATTTGGGTGATTATCATGAAAAAAGTCCTGGTAGTCGAAGACCAAACAGATATACAGGAAATCATAAAAGCCTTTCTTCAAGACGCCGGCTATACTGTGGAAACCGCGGGCGACGGTCTTGAAGGCATCGAAAAATTCAATTCGGGGGATTACGGGCTTGTTCTTCTTGACGTTCTCCTGCCCAAAATTGATGGGTTCGCCGTTTGTGAATTTATCAGGAAAGATTCTTCCGTGCCCATTATCATTTTAACCGCTCTTGATGATGAACAGCAGCAGCTCAAAGGCTTTGAGCTTATGGCGGATGATTACATAACAAAGCCCTTTTCACTTGATATATTGCTAAAAAGAGTGCAGGCGGTGCTCAGACGTTCAGAGACCGGAAATGTTAATGGTAAGATTATTACATACAAAAATATAAAATTGGATAAAAACGCCTTTAAAGCCGAGACTGCCGGCAGGCCGGTAGAGCTGACCATAAAGGAATTTGAATTGCTTGAGCTGCTGATTGAAAACAAAGGTCATGTCCTAACGCGTGACACCATTTTAGACAGAGTTTGGGGCTATGATTATTTTGGCGATACGCGGGTTGTTGATACCCACATAAAAAATCTCAGGCACAAGCTTGATGTGGACTATATCAAAACCGTTCGGAAAGTAGGGTACACGCTTGAAAGTTCACTTTAAAAAAAGTATCACATTTAAAATTTTTGCCGTTACGAGCATTTTGCTGCTTGTTGCGACAGCGCTTGTGTACGCTACTATCTATTTTATTCTGCCTGGCTACTACACCAATTATAAAAAGCAGGAGATAAACGGTAATATTACAGAATTAGTAAAGAAACTAAATAATTATGATTCAATTTCACTTAGAGACGCACTTCTATCTTATACTAAAAACTACAATATACTTTTTTATATTGCTGATGAGAACGACAGCTTTGTTACCAAATATGATGATATAAATAGAGTTCTTTTGTTTTCAAACCAAAAATCTGTTTTTTCTACTGTATATAATACAAATGGATTAAATACAAATGAAGTTACCACAAGTTTGACGATATCCACAAGCGACAGTGAATCAAAATTCAACTATCAGTTGGCGAAACCTATTAAAATTAAAGATGACCCTAGCACCTACTATCTGCATGCCTATGCGTCCCTCCAACCGGTAAGCGAGGTTTCCCTTGTAATGTTCCGCCTTATACCGTTTATATTAATTGCAATTTTTATTATTTCTCTGGCCGGAGCAATTGTTTATGCGCGGCTGATTGCAAAGCCGCTTTTAAATCTTAACCGTGCCGCGAGAGAGATGGCAAAGATGAACCTTGACGCAAGGTGCAATCCCCTTGGCTCTGATGAGCTTGGGGAACTTGGGCACAGCCTTAACACGATGGCGGCAAGTCTTCAAAATTCAATGGACAGTTTGAAAGAAAGCAACCGAAAGCTCGAACTTGACATAGAAAAAGAACGTGAGTTTGAACGGCAGCGCCGTGACTTTATGGCTTCGGTGTCACACGAGTTAAAAACGCCGCTCACCATAATAAAAGGGCAACTTGAAGGAATGATCCGCGGCATAGGCGTATATAAGGACAGGGAAAAGTATCTTCGTCGCTCCTATTCCGTAACTGAGGAAATGGAAGGCCTTGTTAAAGAGGTTCTCGATATTTCAAAAATGGAGGCGTCGAACTTCAAGCTTGATATTCAACGGATATCGCTAAGTGACACAGTTTTTCTTTGCCTGGCGAAACACCGTGATATCACCGTGCGCCGCAACCTTAAGATTACCGAAGATATCGGCGAAGGCATAATGATTAACGCTGACCGAAAACTGATTATAAAAGCGCTCTTAAATGTTATAAACAACGCTGTCAACCACTCGCCGGAAGGTGAAGCAGTGATGGTAAAGCTTACCCAAAAAGATGGTTTGGCCTACTTGGAGGTCGAAAATTCCGGAGCGCATATTAACGAGGAGGATCTTCCCCGTATATTTGAGGCTTTTTATACCGTCGATAAATCCCGAAGCAAAAACGCAGGCAGCAACGGTCTTGGGCTTTACATCGTAAAAAGAATCCTTGATATGCATAGCGCCAGCTATAAAATCGCAAACACCGTTTCCGGTGTCCGGTTTTCCGCGGAACTTGCCGCATGCGGCAAATAGAGAAGATTTGCAACCGTTTCACTATAGCGATTTAACAAATAAAGAAATTGTTTTTTATGTCTCTCCCGCCGGAGGCGGTGGAGACACCATCCAAATAATAATATCAGGGGGGGTTAAAATTGAACTACATAAAGCGTGCTTTTCTTAGCAT
>DBTI01000197.1 GCA_002306975.1 Ruminococcaceae bacterium UBA1320 | reverse complement strand
CTCACGCCGTGGCGGGCGGTTCCTTCTTTGCCGCCAAAAAAGGAACTAAAAAACCGTGGGGGCTACTGCCCCTCAACCCAGTGGAAGGGCACCGACTCCGGTCACGAACAAGTACGCTACCGCTCTACTTATAGCACTCTCGGCAAAATGGCTTTGAAACTCGCGTTATGCTCAAACAGTCAAAGCCGTTTTGTTTTCGGTTCCCTCCGTGCTCTTACCAACCATGTCCGGGGCTTTCGTGCCCTACGCGGTTGCGTGGCTATAAAGTAGATATGATCTGATTGCTTCTGCTGTGGCTCTTTTGTGCTAATTGGTTTCTGAGATATTTGATCTGTTTCTATTTCTGTGATTTCGCAGTCCTCATTTAAAGAGTATCTAAAAACACTAATCTTATATTTGCCTTATAGGCACGCGCCGAAACGGGCGCTTTGGCGCTGAGTTTGTAGCCGAGAGAAGCGGATTTGAGAAATTGAAAATTTCTCAAATCCGGCAAACAAAAACTGTGAGGCCTTGTTCTTATTTCGGCCGAACGGATTTTTTTGTTTGCCTGCCGCGCTGCTATAAAAGGTGCGCTGATAAACTAAGCGCCCGCTTCGGTGCCCTCACTGCGGGTCGAGGGCGGCAGCCCCGCGTTTCTTTAGTTCCTTTCTGTACGCACAGAAAGGAACCGCCAGTCGCGGCGTAAGCGACAAAGTTGTTATTTTAAGAATATTCTTTTAAACAAACTTAAAAGTAATCTTGAGCAAAAGTGTTACTTGAAGAATGCACTTTTAAGCATAAAAAAAGCACCATGTTGCAAAGCAACTAATCAGTTGCTCTGCAACCACTCCCTCAATGCCGCTGCCGCCGCCCGCGTCATCCCCGGCGCGGCCGCAAGCTCTTCCTCCGTTGCCGCTTTCAAAGCAGTAATGGTTTTAAAGTGCTTCATCAGAGACTTTGCCCTGCCCTCGCCTATCTGTGGTGCCTGTGTCAGCCTTGTTGCAAACGCCTGTTTGCCCTGCGTTTTGTGATGATAGGTGATGGCAAAACGGTGAACCTCGTCCTGAATCTGTGAAATCAGCGTAAATACGCTGCGATTTGCGTTTATGGCTATTTCTCCGCCGTCGGCGGCAATAGCGCGGGTGCGGTGCTTGTCGTCTTTAACCATTCCGTAAAGCGGTATGTCAAAGCCGTATTCCGAAAGCACGGGTTTTACCGCGCCGACATGCCCTTTTCCGCCGTCAAGCAGAATAACGTCAGGCATGCGCCCAAAACCGTTTTTGGGGCTGTTTTCATCCTCACAGGATTCTTTTAACCGGGCAAGTCTACGCCCGACGACCTCGCGCATGCAGGCATAATCGTCCTGCCCCACTACGGTTTTTATGGAGAATTTCTTGTAGGCACTTTTGAGCGGCCTTCCGCCCTCAAACACCACCATTCCGGCGACAACGCCTGTTCCCGCAGTGTTTGAAATATCATAAGCCTCGATATAGTCTGGACGGTGATCCAGTCCAAGCAGCGTGCCGAGCTCGTCGAGCACCTTGTCGGACTTTGCGGGACGCGCTGATATTCTGCCGATTTTCTCCTCGGCATTGTTCTTTACCATGGCTACGAGCGCCGCCTGTTCGCCCTTTTGCGGCACTGTTATGCTTACCTTGCGCCCCGCAGTCTTTGAAAGATACTGTTCGAGCAGCATCTTGTCGTCGGTTTCTCCGTCGAGCGTGACACGGGAAGGCGGCATTTTCGCAAGGGAATAGTAGCGGCGCAAAAATTCCGCGCGGGCGGCTTTTTCGTCTGCCATAAAATCAAGCATATAGCTTTCGCGGTCTGTCAGTCTGCCGCCGCGAATAATAAAAACCTCAAAATCCATGTTGCAACCGTCGCTTGCGTGAGCAATAACGTCCTGATTTTCCACCTTTGAGGCGACAACCTTTTGCCGTTCGCGTATTCTTTTAATCGCGGCAATGCGGTCACGAAGACGCGCGGCCTTTTCAAATTCGAGCCTTTCGGCGAACCTGTCCATATCTTGCGTCAACTGTTTGATTATCGTATCATAGCCGCCTTTTAAGAACGTTACGGCGTTCTCAACGTTTTCGCGGTATTCTTCTTTTTTCATACGACCACGGCAGGGCGCGCAGCACTGGTGAATAAAATAGTTGAGGCACGGGCGGCCGCGCCCCGCGTCCTGTTCAAAGCGGCGGGAGCATGTGGGCAGAGCAAACGCTTTTATAGCCTCGTCAACCGCCTCATTCACGGAAAACGAGCTTATATACGGCCCGAGGTATAACGCGCCGTCTTCATCCTTTTTTTTGACCGATTCTATACGCGGCCACGGATCGTTTAACGTCACTCTGATATAGCTGTAGCCTTTATCGTCTTTTAATAAAATATTGTATTTTGGCTTATGCTGTTTGATCAAGCTGCATTCAAGGACAAGCGCTTCAAACTCGCTGTCGGTGATGATATATTCAAAATTGTCTACGTGCTCCACCATTTTGCGCACTTTTCCCTCATGGTGCTCAAAACGCAGAAAATACTGGCTTACGCGGCGGCGAAGCGCTTTGGCTTTACCGATATATATGATGTGGCCGCCGGCGTCCTTCATGATATAAACACCCGGCTCAAACGGCAGCCCCCGGGATTTTTCTTTAAGCTTTGAGAGCTTCTCATTATCCATATCCACTCGCCCCCAGACCGAAAAAATTTTTTAACAAAAAACTTATACATTGTAAAAAACGACACCGTGCTTTTGGCACGGTGTCGCAAAAATCTAATTTAAATGTCCAAGACTTGTTTGATTTTAAACAACGACTGTCAAACAGCGAATCCGGATTGTACTAGTTTTACAAGACTGTCTATAGCTTCTTCTTCATCGGCACCATCGGCAATTATGCGAATCTTGGTATTTCCGACTATCCCGAGTGACAAAACACCAAGCAGGCTCTTGGCATTTACCCTGCGCTCTTCTTTTTCAACCCAGATGGAAGATTTGAACTCGTTGGCCTTCTGAATAAAAAAAGTAGCGGGTCTTGCGTGTAACCCCACCTGATTTTGAACGACGATTTCTTTTACTAACATTCAATATCGCTCCTAAACGTTCTATTGTCCATCGGCTTTATTATAGCATACTAAATTACGGCGGTTTAGTCAACAACATGGCCTGCCTTTAAACATACGCCTTAATCATTTCGTATGTATAAACTATAAAAAGCTAATCATTTTGCGTGTTTTTGTGCACATTTATTATTATTTTTGAACAAAACTAATATCCTTCATTCACCATTACGGTAAAATTATAACAAATATCTTATCTTCGCGCTTATTCCTTGATTTTCTTGCTTTCCTCTGCGCACAATTCGCCCAAAATCTTCATGTCACCCTGAGACAATCCGGCTTTTGGCAGCATGTCCGGTCTGCGTTTCAGTGTGCGGAGCAGCGATTGTCTGCGGCGCCATTTTGCAATATTCGCGGAATGGCCGCTCAAAAGCAGTTCTGGTACTTCACGCCCGTGGAACTGCGGCGGGCGGGTATATTGCGGATATTCGAGAAGCCCTGAAAAATGGCTCTCATCTTTATAAGACTCTTCACCGGCAAGCACACCGGGCAAAAGCCTTGACACCGCGTCGGCAACCATAAGTGCGGGCAGTTCGCCGCCTGTCAGCACAAAATCGCCTATTGAAATCTCCTCGTCGACGATTTCTTCTATTATACGCTCGTCGACACCCTCATAATGACCGCAGAGGATGGCAAGGTTTGGCAGCTTCGAAAATTCTACTGTCATGCTTTGGTCAAATACCCTGCCCTGCGGCGACATATAGATACAATAGGGGCGTGTGCCTGACTTTTCGCAAATGTCCTCAAAGCAGTCAAAAATCGGCCCCGGCTGCATAATCATGCCCGCGCCGCCCCCGTAGGTATAGTCATCGACATGGCGGTGCTTGTCTTTGCTGTAACTTCGGATATCGTGGCAGTTAATTTCAACAAGGTTCGCGCTTCTTGCCCTGCCGATAATGCTTTCGCCAAGCACTGCCTCGCACATATCGGGGAAAAGCGTCATTATATCAATCCGCATCGTCAAACAGCCCTTTTAAAGGCGTGATAAGCATCTTGCCGCCCTGAACATCAACAGATTTGACAACATCCTTGATTGCGGGTATCCAGACCTCGCTGCCGCCGTTGTCAACACGGTAGATGTCGTTCGCGCCGGTCCTGCCTACTTCGCCAAGCACGCCGTAAACCAGTCCGCTTTCCGCGTCCTCAACGCTGAGCCCCAGAAGATCCTGCTCGAAATAGGAGCCTTCAGGCAAATCGATCCATTCGCGGTCGATATAGATTACTTTTTTTACAAGCTTCATGGCGTCATTGATTTCATCAGAGCCCTCAAACTTCATGATTACAACGCTTTTATTTAACCGGATGGATTCAGCTTTTATAAAAGTAACGCCCTCATCAAAATAAAATCCCTCAAAATCCATGAGAAACTCGGGTGAATCACACCACGGCATGACGCTGACCTCACCCTTTAATCCGTGGGTGTTAACAATCTGCCCCGCTTCAAGATAACGCTTTTGCATCTATTATGCCCCCTATATTTTATCAACAGTATTATAACCGCTGTTATCTGCTTTTTTACATAAAAACAATTGGGGAAAGCCCGCCGCCTTAAAAAGACTCGAACTTTCCCCTAATATGTTTGTTCGTCAGTCTATTTCGACTGCGATTTTTTGACTTTGGCGGTTTGCAACAGCACGCATAACCGTGCGTATTGCCTTGGCAATTCTGCCTTGTTTGCCAATCACCCTGCCCATATCGCCTTCAGCAACGTGAAGGTGATAGACAATCGTTCCGTCCTCAGTCGGCTCGTCGGCGGTAACGGTGACGCCGTCAGGATTTTCTACAAGTCCTCTTGCGAGGGCAACCAATAATTCCTGCATTAAAAAGCACCTCCGTATTCCTGTTCTGTAAGGCACTGCCCTTTTGACATTGCCTTACGGAAAGCGGTAATAAATTAGAGCGTTTCGCTTTTTTTCAAAAGCGCTTTCACGGTTTCGGTTGGCTGTGCGCCATTTTCGATCCACTTCTTTGCCTTTTCAGCATCGAGTTTGATAACCGCCGGTTTCTCAAGAGGGTTGTAATAACCAATCTCCTCTATAAAACGCCCATTGCTCGGATATCTTGAATCCGCAACGACAATGCGGTAAAAAGGAGCCTTTTTCTTGCCCATACGGCGAAGTCTTATCTTTACTGCCATCTGATTTCACCTCCCATCGTTAGTGCTTTTATATAAACCATAATGCACCGCTGTTTGGCGGCTGCAAGTTTACATCAAAATTAGTTAAAAATGCGGGAACGGCCGGTGTTTCATCTTGCCGCCGCCCATCTGCTTCATCATCTTGCGCATTTGCTCAATCTGCTTTAGCAGGCGGTTTACGTCCTCAACCCTTGTGCCGCTGCCCGTGGCGATACGCCGTTTGCGCGACGGATTGATTAAATCCGGCTTTGCGCGTTCCTTTGGCGTCATTGACGTAATGATAGACTCGATGCGGTAAAACTGCCGCTCGTCAATATCAGCGTCTTTTATCTGATTGCCAACGCCGGGCATCATTTCAAGCATGTTTTTTAAGGGACCCATTTTGCGCATCTGCCTTAAATTATCAAGCAAATCGTTGAAATCAAAGCTGTTGGATTTGATCTTTTTAGACATTTCCGCGGCTTTTTTGGAATCAAACTGCTCCTGCGCCTTATCGATAAGCGTAAGCATGTCGCCCATGCCCAGTATGCGCGACGCCATGCGATCTGGGTAAAACGGCTCAAGCTCATCGAGCTTTTCGCCCATACCGACAAGCTTTATCGGCTTGCCTGTAACCGCGCGGACTGAAAGCGCCGCGCCGCCCCTGGTATCGCCGTCAAGCTTTGTAAGGATAACGCCGTCTATGCCCAGCGCTTCGTTAAAGGAGGAAGCCACGTTAACCGCGTCCTGACCTGTCATTGCGTCAACAACAAGCAGAATTTCGTTCGGCTCAACCTGCTTTTTTATGTTTTTAAGCTCGTCCATAAGCTCGGTGTCGATATGCAGTCGTCCTGCTGTATCTATAATTACAATGTCGCTGCCATGATCTTTTGCATGCGCAACCGCAGCCTTTGCTATTTTTACAGGATTGCCTGTGCCCATTTCAAAAACCGGAGTGTCAACCTTTTCGCCCACAACCTGAAGCTGCTTGATAGCAGCCGGACGGTAGACGTCGCAGGCGACAAGCAACGGGCGTCTTCCCTGCTTTTTGAACATTGCCGCAAGCTTTGCCGCATGGGTTGTTTTACCGGAGCCTTGAAGGCCGCAAAGCAAAATGACTGTGGGCGGCTTTGATGCCATGCTGATTTTACTCTGCTCGCCGCCCATTAAAGCGGTGAGCTCTTCATTGACTATTTTAATTACCTGCTGAGCCGGAGTAAGGCTCTCGAGCACCTCGACGCCTATGGCGCGTTCGGTGACCTTTGCGGTAAAATCCTTGGCAACCTTAAAGTTGACGTCGGCTTCAAGCAAGGCAAGGCGAACCTCGCGCATGCCGTCTTTAACGTCCTGTTCAGTCAGTTTGCCTTTGGAACGCAGCTTTTTGAAGGCTGCCGACAGCTTGTCGGCAAGGCCATCGAATGCCACGGCAACTCCTCCTCTAAAACGGCGGATAAACCCCCGCTATATGATTTATTCGTTTAAAGATTCGGCGTCTTGCTGAATCTGCGCCGCAAGCTCGCCTATCTCGCCCGAATAACGAAAACGCGCATTGATATCCTGTATTTTTGCCGCCGCGCGGCTTATTTTTTCGACAGTCGTTTTTTGGTTGGAAAAGCGGGCGGCAAGGCCGAGCTTCTCTTCCATCTCATGCAGCGTTGCTTCGCCGCGTTTGATGCTGTCGCGAACACCCTGTCTTGTGATTTTCGCTTCTGCCGCGATCTCGGCAAGCGATAAATCTTCGTCATAATACAGGTTAATCACTTCGCGCTGTTTTTCGGTTAAAATTTCTCCGTAAAAATCCACCAAAAGGGATACCGAAAGGTCTTTTTCATACATTGGCGGCACCCTCCTTACGCAAGATGTAAAGCAAATTGACTTTACATCTGCTTATTATAAAGCATAAAAAAGCCAATGTCAAGCGTTTTTAAAACTTTTACCGCTCTGAATAGAAGGGATTTTTTGTGTCTTTCCTTACCTCGCGGATAGGCTTCACTGATTAAATTTATAAAGCGATAATAATAAGTAATTTTTTTATTAAACTAAGCATAGCGGCGCGAATGTGGCCGATACACTATTCAGGCGATAAACAGCTTCCTTTTTAGCGACTGGATATTACAAGTTTAGACTGATTCAGATTGCATAAGCGATAATACAAGGCTGATTTGTAGGATGCAAACTACAAGCTGTCTATTTTTTTAATGCAACTGTGTGTTTGTGCCGTCTCCGGAGTTTATCTGTTTGCTTTTTTACTGATGGGTAAAATCCAGCTTTTTTTTATTTTATTTATGCGAGTAAACAATTAATATTACAATTAGGTAACATAAGCGTCATATTTCTACATATTTGTTGACGGCATCCGACAAATATGATATAAATGTAATGTGATTTCGCTTTTCTGACAGATAAGTTTTGACACCGTATCATTATTGGAGGCATTCTATGAATCCTGTTTATGCCCTTCAAAAAATAAATACATGGTGGAAAACCGGCGAGGTCGACCATATTTATCTTCATAAACGTATACGCAGCGAGTTTACAGATATTCTTAAAAGCCTTGGCAACGGCCTCATAACCAACATTGTCGGTCCAACCGGGGTTGGCAAAACCTCGCTGCTTTATCATACCGTCAATCATCTTATAAAATCGCAGATTTCACCCCTGCGCGTCATCTTTTTCGGCGGGGATGAAATGACACTTTTCGGTGAGCACCGTTCTGTCGGCAGTCTTCTTGAAATGTATGCAACAGATATTTTGCACGAGAATCTGTTTGCCTTCAAGGAGCCTGTCTATATTCTTATAGACGACATTCAGTTGATTGACGACTGGCAGATTTATCTGCTCAACTACAGGCAAAAAGCCGTCAATATAAAATTCATCATTGCTCAAACACATTCTAATAACAACGCGCTGCCGGACGACGCTCAGTCAAAGATTTCGGTCATGCCGCTTACTCAGCCGCAGTTTGCGGAATTTTACGGAGCGCTGCGTGTTTTGGACATTGACCTTATTCGATTCAAAAGCCTTTTGCCGGGCGCTTCGCTTTTTGGCGACCCGTCAGGTTATTACGACGAGCTTTCGGCGAATATCTACGCGCTCAGTGATTACAAGCCGTTTAAAACGCAGATCATGGACGAGTATCTGCTCGGAGGCGGATATCTTGCCTATTTTTCCGCACCCGGGATCGTAGAATGGCAAACGTCGCTGCTTAGCATTATCGACCGCGCACTTTACCGCGACGTCGGGGCGGCAAACTTTATAAAATCACCCCAAAAGTTAAAAAGGCTTCTTTATATAATCGCGGCGCACGGAGCGCTTGAGCAGTCGTTTGGAAGTGTCGGGCGCGCGCTCTATGTTGACACCTCAACAATAATCGGCTATATTACAACCCTCTGTGAAAGCGGCTTTGCCGGAGTCAGCGAGAATTTTTCCGTCACTTCCGGTCTAGAGGGGCGCGTTATTCGGAAAAACAAGCGGCTTTATATCTGCGACACCGGTGTTCACAACGCTCTTTTACGCAACACCGGCATAACTGCCGACTATGGCGCGTATGTTACGACTTCCTGCCTTTATATGGCGCGTGAATATGTCACAGAAAACGGCGGCGATGTTTTCTTCTGGAAAGACGGAAACAGATCCGTAGATTTAATCATAAGCGTTGGCGACACGCTGTTGCCGGTAGCTATCAGCTATCAGCGTGAATATGCCGACCGCATTGTCAAAAACGTTCGCGCTTTTATGCGCAGCTATGACGCAAAAAGAGCGCTGGTGATTACAAAAGATGTCCTAAAAAACGAGGATGGAATATTTTTTATACCATACTGGATGATTTAAACTCTTTTTACGTTTAAAAAGTGTCCACTTTATTGTATAATAATATTATTCACAGTTTTTTAAATAACGTTGAAAGGGTTGGGTATGGACACGATAATAGCTTTTTTAAAAAGACCGATAGTTCGAAGACTCTTAATCCTCACACTTATCGGTTTTGTTCTTTATTTAATGCGAAGCATGATTACTCTGTTCCTGTTAACATTTATCTTCATATATTTGATCAATGCCGCACAAAAATTCATATACAAACATATTCATAAATACATTCCGGTTAACCGGTCGTTTATCATTGTTTTTATTTATTGCCTTGTCACCGCGCTGCTCGTACTTTTACTTTGGATTTACATTCCTCAGATTGTGACGCAGACGGTTGGTCTGTCAACGCTGATTACCAACTCCGTAACAGTAATGATGGGCGAAAAGCCTACCGGAAACGCTATTCTTGACGGAATTAAAAGCCAGCTGAGCAATATTGATATCAAAAGTTACGCCGAAAACGGCGGCAAGTTTTTGGTTTCGCTCATCGGCAACATCGGCTCGATAAGCATGGATCTGTTCCTTTCAATTATCCTCAGCTTGTTTTTTATGCTTCAAAAAAGCCGTATCTTTGCCTTTATCAGAGGGTTTCGCACAAGCAAACTCTCGTGGCTCTATGAAGAAGTAAAATATTTCGGCGTAAAATTTACAAACACATTCGGCAAGGTTTTGCAGACACAGATTCTCATTTCTTTCATCAACTGCATTCTTTCCGTAATCATGCTTTGGATTTTGCAGTTTCCCAGTGTTCTTGGTCTTGGCGTTATGATTTTTCTGCTTGGCATCGTGCCTGTCGCCGGTGTTTTCATTTCACTTGTTCCGCTCTCCATTATCGCTTTCAGCACAAGTGGATTAAAAGGCGTTGTATATGTGCTCGTTATGATTGCGATACTCCACGCGGTTGAATCCTATATACTCAACCCAAAGCTTATGTCGGAAAAAACAAATCTGCCTGTCTTCTTCACATTTCTGATTCTCACCGTTTCAAGCCATTTCTTCGGCGTGTGGGGTCTGCTTGTCGGCATTCCGGTTTTTGTTTTCCTGCTTGATGCGCTTGACGTAAAGATAGTCGACTTGAAAAAGGCAATTCCCACGCCGTCACAGATAAAATCAAAACTGACAAGCAAAACAGACAGCAGCGAGAAACGCCCATAACGCTTATTTTTACAGCACAAAAGAACCGTCCTTTCGGACGGTTCTTTTTATTTGATGCTAATTCCGATTAGAAACATGCCAGCGGAATGTTTCTTATTGGAATTAGTATGATCCGCTTATTTCTTACTATCTTGATCGCGGAGAACAACGCGGCGGATTTTGCCGCTGATGGTTT
The DNA here is from genome assembly GCA_002306975.1 of Ruminococcaceae bacterium UBA1320. Classification (GTDB taxonomy): domain Bacteria; phylum Bacillota; class Clostridia; order Oscillospirales; family Ethanoligenentaceae; genus Ruminiclostridium_D. Next base: position 6,437 of record DBTI01000197.1, on the reverse strand, counting down.
TCGGAAGCTCCGTGACAAACTCTACGATACGCGGGTACTTGTATGGTGCGGTCTGGTGCTTAACAAAATCCTTAATCTCTTTTGCAAGCTCGTCGGATGGTGTGTAGCTTTTGGTAAGCACAATGGTCGCTTTAACAACCTGACCGCGAATCGGATCCGGCACGCCTGTGATTGCGCATTCAAGCACCGCGGGATGTTCCATAAGCACGCTCTCAATTTCAAACGGCCCGATGCGGTAACCCGACGATTTGATGACATCATCGGTGCGCCCGACATACCATAAATAGCCGTCTTCATCGCGCCATGCGGTATCGCCTGTGTGATAAAAACCGTCATGCCATTGCGCCTTTGTGCGCTCAGGGTCGTTATAATAACAGATAAACAGCCCCGGTGCCTTGCCGCCTGCCGTGCTTACGCAGATTTCTCCGATTTCGCCATTGGGGATCTCTTTATCGTTTTCGCCGAGAATATGAACATTATAAAGCGGGGACGGTCTTCCCATTGAGCCCACCTTTGGTGTATCGCCGACAAAATTTCCGATGAGCACTGTAAGCTCGGTCTGGCCATAAGCTTCCATCAGTTTTATCCCTGTGTATTCCTCAAACCTTTTGTAAACCTCGGGGTTCAGCGCCTCGCCGGCGGTGGTTGCATATCTGAGCGACGACAGATCATAGCCGTCCATACCCTCTTTTATAAAGAAACGGTAAATTGTCGGAGGCGCGCAGAATGTCGTGATGTGATATTTTTCGATTTTCGAAAGCAAGTCTTTCGGGTTAAACTTTTCAAAATCATAGACAAAAACAGCGGCTTCCATGATCCATTGACCATAAAGCTTGCCCCAGACAGCCTTGCCCCATCCGGTCTCCGCAACCGTAAGGTGCAGATCGTCAGGCGTTATATTATGCCAGTGTTTTGCCGTGACGATATGCGCAAGGGAAAAGGAATAGTCATGCCCAACGAGCTTCGGCATTCCGCTTGTTCCGGATGTGAAATACATGAGCATATAATCTTTTGCATATACGGCCTCGCTGCCCTGCGGGCGGCTCCAATTTTCACTCGCCGCTTCCATGCCTTCGGCGAACGAGACCCAGCCTTCTTTTTCGCCGCGGGCGACGATTTTGTATTTGAGCGACGGCGACTTTTTTTGTGCCAAATCAACGTAATCTGTCACATCGCCCTCACCTGTGCAGATGATTGCCTTGATGCCAGCCATGTTAAAACGGTATTCAAAGTCGTGCTCGGTCAAAAGCGCTGTGGCCGGGATCGTAACTGCGCCGATTTTGTGAAGCGCGAGGATTGAAAACCAAAATTCATAATGGCGCTTGAGAACAAGCATAACCATATCGCCTTTTTTGATGCCAAGCCCTTTGAGAAAACTTGCGGTTTTATCGCTGTATCTTTTCATGTCGGCGAACGTAAATATGCGTTCCTCGCCAAACTCATTGCACCAGACCATCGCGGTTTTATTCGGTTCAAGCCTTGCCATCTCATCTACTATGTCATATGCAAAGTTATAATTGTCGGGAATGTTCAGACTGAATTTTGTAAGACAGCCATTTTTATCATATTCTTCGTTAACATATTTAAGGTTTAGACCTTGCATACCCTATCGTTCCTCCTAAAATCTTACAGAACCACTTAATTTGTTTAAAATCAGTGGGCGAATTTATATGATTACAATCGTTTTTAGCTGTGCTTTTTATTTTCCGGTTTTTTGATGACAATAGCCAAAAACTCGCATTCGCTGCCGCCTGTCGCGATCATGCCGTGACGGTAACCCGAATCATAATACAGCGAATCCCCTTCGACAAGCGTTTCAATGTGACCTTCAAGGTCTACTCTGAGGCTGCCCTTGAGAATATAGTCTAGCTCCTGCCCCTCATGGGTTGAATATTTTATCGGCTTTGTCTGCTCCTCTTCGCTGTATGGCGCTTTTACCAGAAACGGCTCGGCAAGCTTGTTTTTAATAAGCGGAGCAAGATGCTGGTACTCAAGACCTTTGCGGCGCTCTATCGGAAGGCCTGTGCCGCGGCGGGTAATCGTATAAAATGAGAGACGCGGGTTTTCACCGGTCATAATCTCCACAATGTCAATACCGAAACGCTCGGCACATTTAAGCAGGAAAGTAAACGGAAAATCATTTTCACCGTTTTCATACGCCTTGTAGTCGGCAACTTCAACACCCGTGACCTGTGCCATTTCTTCCTCTGTAATGTTAAGCATTTCCCTTAAGCCGCGAACGCGCTCTGCAATTTCTTTAATTTGTGTTTCCATTTGTTATGCCTCCTCGAATAACTTATTTTTATATTTTAACCCAAAAGGGTGGGTTTACTGTTTGATTGTCATGCCGATTATCTTTGCCGCCGTCACTGCCTGCTCCGGAGAAATTATCGCTCCGCGCAGATCCTCCGGGCGCGTGCCCAAGCCGTCAATCTCACAGCTTGAAAGATCTATTCCGCTAAGCGGAACACCCGACATCTGCGCCTGCCTTAAATCATCGCCGTTAAAAACAGTTTTTATTATTGCCGCCGATTGAAACTCCGTCCCCTGCATCGAACAGTTTTTAAACACCGCGTTTTCAATATGAGCAAAACGGAAATTTGCGTATTTGCCGCCGCAGTTTTCAAAAACAATATTGCGCAGGCGTGAAGAAGAAAGGTCGACACCCGTTATGCGGCAGCCGGTAAACACAGCGCGGTAAATCATTGCGCCGTTTAAATCAAGGTTTGATAAATCGCAGTTTTCAAAACGTATGTCTCCTATGTCCGCCCCGCAAAGCGATGCTCCGTTAAAACGTGCGTTTTTAAACGCCATATTTCTGAAAGTCGCCCTTTGCGCAGTTTGCCCCGAAAGGTTGGCACGGCAGACACAGTCGCTGTAAATTCCGTCATCGGCAAGCGTTATATTATTCTCAGGAAGATCGTTTTTTATCTGCGGCAGAATTACATTGCTCATTCTTCCCGCCCCCTTTCTGAAAAGATAAAACTTCAAACGAAAACAACAAAGCTCGCCCCAATAATGGGGCGAGCTAATAAACCCGCGATACCACCCAAATTCGTAAAAACGCACTCATAGAGCTCAATCAAGCTCATCACCTTAACGCGGCTAAACGTGTGATACTACTTTGGCAAAACCATTTCGGACACCTGCTCGGAAGTGATACGTTATCGGGCAAATCCACCGGTTCACACCAAACACCGGCTCTCTTAAGGAAATAGTCCCCCGCGCTCTTCGTCTTAGCATTTAGTTTATATGCTTATTATATTCGGGCTTTTTTACTTTGTCAAGCGTAAATTTTTAATTTATTGTCGCAATCTGAAATAAAACGGGGAATCAGGTTCTTATCTCCCCATCTTTGGAGGCGGAGATAAGAACACTATTTTGCTTTAATGCAGTACGTTATCTTCCCGCCCCCGGCGGGGAGATAAGAAAATCATTTCGCTTAAATTTGTAATTGCTATCATTAAAAATTCAAGTTATTATCTTCTTATTTTTTGTTCCCCGCGCGCTTTTTTATAAACTGCACAAGCACGATAATCTCATGCATAACAAGCGGCATCACGGCAAGCAGCAGAACGGTAAGCCACTGTGAGAGTGTTAACGGATTTGCTCCGAAAAAGCGGGAAACCGGTGTTTGCACAATGATAAATTGCAGGATAAAACCAAACAGAACGGACACCCACATCAGCTTGTTGTTCAGGTGATTCATGCGGAAAATGGACTTTTTCGTGTCGCGCATGCCGACCGCGTGGAAAAGCTCTGAAATGGCAAGCACCGTAACAGCAAAGGTTCGCCCTTCGATCAGAACATCTTTAGAGCCGAAATTGATGTGAGCAAGATTTGAAAGAATGAAATGGCCGGCGCCGTACATCGCCTCATAGCAGCCCAGAATAAAGCCCACCAGAGTCGTTAATCCGATCAAAACGCCGTAAATTATAAGCAGCGCTGTGCCGCCGTGAGAGAAAAGACTTTCCTTTGGCGCGCGCGGTTTCTCTTTCATAACGTCGGGTGAGCCTGTATCCGCGCCAAGCGCAAGGGCAGGCAGAGAATCAGTGACAAGGTTTACCCACAGAATATTGACGGCGGACAGCGGCGCGGGCCAGCCGACCGCAACGCCGATAAACATCGTGACGACCTCACCGATGTTGGACGATAAGAGGTAAATTGTAGCCTTTTTGATATTGTTATAGATATTTCTGCCCTCTTCTATGGCTTTTCTTATCGTCGCAAAATTGTCGTCGGTCAAAACCATGTCGGCGGCGCCCTTGGCTACGTCGGTGCCGGTAATGCCCATCGCGATGCCGATATCGGCGGCGCGCAGCGAGGGCGCGTCGTTTACGCCGTCACCGGTCATTGAGACGATGTTGCCGTTCGCCTTTAAGGCGCGTACGATCATAACCTTGTGTTCAGGTGAAACACGGGCGAAAACACGCAGACTTGAGACTTTTTCGTTTAATTCCTCCTGCGTCATGCGGTTGAGCTCATCGCCCGAAATGCACTGCGAAGCGTCATCGGCTATGCCGATTTCGCGGGCGACGGCAAACGCGGTGTCTTTGTGGTCGCCTGTTATCATTACGGTTCTTACTCCGGCTTTGCGGCAGCTTTCTACCGCCTGTTTTGCCTCGGGGCGCGGCGGGTCGATCATGCCGACAAGCCCCAAAAAGCAAAGTCCATCCTCAACTGCCTCGCCGCCGCTCTCACGGAAAGCGAGCGCAAGCACGCGCAGCGCGTCTTTTGCCATCGAAAATGCGGCGTCACTGATATTTTTAACATCATCCTGTGTGATTGGGCGGATTTTTCCGCCGTCATAGATATCTTTTGTATGTTTAAGAATGACGTCGAGCGCGCCCTTTGTGTATGAAAGCTTGCGGTCACCGTAATTATGCACGGTTGTCATCAGTTTGCGGTCACTGTCAAAGGGTATCTCATTTATTCTCGGGCATTTTTGTTCAAGCGCCGGACGATCCATTGAAAACAGCGCGCTCATATCAAGAAGAGCGGTTTCGGTCGGGTCGCCGACATATTTGCCGTCCTCAATTGAAGCGTCGTTGCACAGTGTGAAGCCCTCGAGGTACATTGCCGCTTTTTGTGCGTCAAGTTCCTTTGGGACGACGATTTCACTGTCAAAATAGGATTTCACGGTAGTCATGCGGTTCTGCGTAAGCGTGCCGGTTTTGTCGGAGCAGACGACGTTGACCGCTCCCAGTGTTTCAACCGCGGGCAGACGGCGCACGATAGTGCGCGACTTTACCATGCGCTGCACGCCAAGCGCGAGAACGATCGTGACAACCGCCGGCATTCCCTCCGGAATTGCCGCGACGGCAAGAGAAATGGCGGTCAGCAGCATATCAAAAACATTGCGGTGCTGAACCACAGCCAAAAGGAACAGTACAACGCAAAGTACAACCGCCATTATGCCGAGAAGCTTGCCGAGGTCGGCAAGCCGCTTTTGAAGCGGAGTCATCTCGTTGTCCGATTCCTCAAGGATTTTTGCTATTTTGCCGATTTCGGTGTCCATTCCCGTTGCGGTGACAATGCCCACACCGCGCCCGTAGGTTACCGGTGTTGACATATACGCCATGTTTATGCGGTCGCCAATGGCGGTGTCGCCCTCGGCTACAAATCTGCAATCCTTTTCAGCCGGCACAGATTCACCCGTCAGCGCCGACTCCTCAATTTTAAGATTTGACGACTCGATAAGCCTTAAGTCGGCGGGAATAATACGCCCCGCCTCAAGCAGCACAATGTCGCCCGGCACAAGCAGCGCCGCGTCAATTTCTTCTGCGCTGCCGACGCGCTTTACCACCGCTTTCGGGGTCGACATCTTTTTTAAAGCGTCGATTGCCTTCTCTGCACGCGATTCCTGAACATAGCCCACAATGCCGTTAAGCAGCACAACACAAAGGATGATTGCGCTGTCCGCCACTTCTTTAAGCAGAATGGAAATCACAGCGGCGGCAAGCAGAATAAATATCATGGGGTCGTTAAACTGTGAGAGAAATTTTACAATCGGGCTTTTTCCTTTTTTCTGAGCAAGCTCGTTTCGTCCATACTTTTCAAGCCGCGCCGCCGCCTCTTTCTGTGACAGCCCTTTTTCCTGCGAGCTTAGGTCGGAAAGCGCCTGTTTTACACTGAGCTTTTCTGGAGTCGATAACATCTTCATACCTCCGTAATATTTTTGACAAGTGCGAAGTTACTTGATTTAAGATAATGATAAATAACAAAATTAAGTATTAGGATTTTCAGCGACTTATAAAAGCAATTTTGTTATTTATATTACACAGTTGCGTTCGCGTTAGAAAAAATTTGCATCTGCTTTTGCAGCCTTTTCGCTGCACACTGGATATTATAACTTTTTTGTTCTAATTTTAATAATTACTTGTAAGGATTTTTCATTGTTATGTAAGTCAGAACCCCCGGCAAGCCGGGGGCTTGTG
>DBTI01000103.1 GCA_002306975.1 Ruminococcaceae bacterium UBA1320 | reverse complement strand
TAAATGAAACTGAACGCGTAAAGAGCGGACGCGGTTGCAAGTGGGTTAAGGCAGGCAGTTTTGAGCATGAAGCCGTCAACAGGATGTTTTTGCTGCCGTTTTTGGCTGCAAAGAGCATAGAGCAGATTGAAAAGCGGAAAGGTAAGAAGCGCGGCGAGTATAATCTTTCCAATATATCCCCAGGCGTCTGCCGTGATAGAGTTTGCCATGCTGTTGAGCATTCTTTCAAATCCCGCATCGGAGCTCGCGAGCAGCACAAGGACCAGAATAACAAGAGGGCTGATTCCAAGCAGTGTTAAAAGAACGATACCGACGTTTCTCCGGTTTTGTGACTTGAATGAGCCGAAAAAATTTGAAATACGTTTGCCTATATTATTAAACGGCATATAAAACGTTGCTTTAAGGATATCGAACCATGCGCCTGCCCAAAAAATCGGGTTGCCCTCAAGTTCCGACATGGTTAGTAGGTTAAAAGTCACGCAAATCCACAGCGCAATTACGTTAAATACACGCAGGACGATGTTGTCAAACACCGCAAAGCAAACGAGCAGTATCAAAACAGGCAGAAAAGTCAGAAGCGACTGCTTTGTAAAAATCTTATGCCTGCGGCTAAGGTAAACCGCCGCCACAGGGTAAAAAAGCGCGAAGAACAATGGCACACCGATGCCAAAGCCGCCAAATAAAACAAACTCGAAAAACGCAAAGCCTGTAACAAAAGAGAGCAGCACAAATATATTATCACGCTTCATAGTACTTTCAGAATTTGGCTGTTCCTCCGCCGGTTTTTCTAGAATTTGATTTTGTTCCATGTGAGTAACCCCTTTCGAAATATAGCAAATTAAGTTATTTTATATAAATATTTTCTTTGCAAGAGGTATGGCTCCCCATGAACTTAAGGGAAAGCCTATTTTTCGGTGGTTTTAAGGTTCTGATAACCGTCGTCTTTGAACTCCAGAATATCGCCGGGCTGACAGTCGAGTGCCTTGCATATTGCCTCAAGCGTTGAGAACCGGATCGCGCGCGCCTTATTGTTTTTTAATATTGATAGATTGGCAAGCGTAATATCTACCTGCGATGAGAGCTCAGAAAGGCCGATCTTACGCTTTGCCATCATAACATCCAAATTAACGATAATAGACATATTCTCACCCCTGTTAAATGGTCAAGTCATTTTCTTCCTTCATCTGAGCTGCAACGCGCACAAGTTGGGATATTACCAGAATGAACAGCGCAAAAAGCAAAAACATGCCTCCGCAGACGAGCGTCAGAATTGACGGTGAAACAAACATTTTGATTATAAAGACAACAAAAAGACCAAAAGAGCAAATTGCGGCGTTCCGCAGGCTTACCGCGTTGCCGTCACAAAAGGCATTGCTTTTTTTGATGCGCTGCAATATTCGGAAAGCCTCCGCAAGTACCCCGAGGCACAAAAGACCGCTGATTATGAAAAACGTTAACATATATGGGTAGATAACGTCGGACATTGCATAGTTATAGCCAAGCATTATTCGAAGTGCCGAAAATTCGGTTTTATAAAACGTGTGCAGCCAAATGGGAGACGTGCAGGTTATCAAAACATCGCAAACCGAAAGGAAAATGACAACAACAGTCAGGAAAGCAACCAGCCATCGTGTAGCCTTTGAATTCATACCCCTCAACCCCTGTTTTTAGAATATAGCAATTACAAAATTAGAGCGGAACAATTTCGTTATCTCCCCAAAGAACGGGAAAGATAACACCCTGTCTTTATTTTTATTATATAACCGGACTTTACAATTGTCAATAAGTTTTTATCGTTTTTCAATAAATTTTATATGATAATCGTGATAGTGAGGGCGCGTCCATTTTTTGAATGTGCGATTCTTTTCGCTTTTGGAGTTAAAAGAATATTCTTCAAATAACCTCTCTGCCACTAACACCGTGGCAGGCGGTTATGCTACTTTTATTTTTGTTTAAAAGAGCATTCTTCAAATAACCTTTTTGCCACTAACGCCGTGGCAAAGTTGTTTTTTGAAGTATGGGCTTTTCAACAAGAATAAAAGCGGCCACCAGTCGCGGCGTAAGTGGCAAAGAAGTCTTTTGAAGAATAAACTTATAAACACGAAAAACGGGCGACCTGTAGGTTGCCCGTAAAAATTTACACGATAATCTTTTAAAACTCATCCGTTTCATTAGAAACCGGAAGAATAATCTCTATAGATGTCCCCTGCCCCGTTTCACTTTCAAGCTTGATTTTGCCGTTGTAAAGCCCCACGATATGCTTGACTATTGAAAGCCCCAGCCCTGTGCCGCCAAGCTTGCGGCTTCGGCTTTTATCGACACGGTAAAAACGCTCAAAAACCCGCTGCTGCGATTCTTTCGGAATACCGACACCTGTGTCGCTGACTTTTACGCTGACTGTTTCTTCACTCTGCGTAACCTCAACGGTAACCGAACCGCCGGGCTTGTTGTATTTCACCGCGTTGTCAACAAGGTTGAGCAGCATTTGCTCCATATGGTCGGGGTTTGCCTCCATGCTGCCTATGTCACCTGTCACCTTAACCGAAACATTCTTCATATTTATCTGGTTATAAAGCGAGCCGCAGACCTTTTGAGCGATCAGCTTCATGCTGAGCTGCACCATGCCGGTATCGTGCGAGGTTGCTTCAAGCTCAGACAGCTTTAGAATGTCGCCGATCAGACCGATCATGCGCTCTGTTTCTGTGCGAATGTGTTCAAGGTAGCCATGCGCTTTCTCGGGATCGTTGATTATGCCTGTGTCGATAAGCTCGGAAAAGCCTTTGATTGAAGTCAGCGGCGTTTTGAGCTCGTGCGAGGCATTGGCGACAAATTCACTTCGGATTTGCTCCGCCAGCCTTATTTCCGTTACGTCTGAGATAAGCATAATCGCCCCATCGGTGTTTTCTTCCTCGTCGTGAACCGCGCTCATAAGTATTTGCAGGGTTTTTTTGCCGTCGGGGTTTCTTATATCAACCGCCGCAGGCTCTCCGCTTTGCGTCACGCCTTGCAGGGCGTCCGCAATCGCGGGCATATGCGTCAGGCGGAGCACATTCTTCCCTTTCATTTCTCCTACCGCGTCGAAAAACCTTGAAGCGCTTCGGTTGATTACAAGAATCCGCATATCGCGGTCAAAAACGACAAGTCCCTCGTTCATATTGTTTAGTAGATAGTCTATGCGCTTGTTTTCAATATATAGCTCCTTGACCTTTAGCGAAACCTGTGTTGAAATTTTGGCGAGCTCATGAGCGGAATCTATCAAATCAACATATTGCAGGGTTTCGGGCGCGGGGTTGACCGTAACACCGCCCTCATTGCCCGCCCGCTCAAGCGTCATCGCCGCCCCTTTGAAAACAAAATCTATGTTTGTGACAATCCGCGACGCCTGACGGACTATCAGTACCACGGCAACAAGAACGGCGACAAGGATGCTCAAAAGGGTATAGCCGCTGCCCGGCACAATGCCATGGACGCGGATTATCGTGCCGTTGCTCAGTTTACCGGCAACAGCCACCGTGCTGTCGCTGAGAATGTTGTAGCTGTCGGAGTGCTCACCATAGCCTGTTTTTTCAGCCTGCAAAACCTCAGGTGTGCCGTCCGCTTTGCCGGGTTCAATAAACTCTATCTGCGGCAATAGATTTTTTTGCTCATTTGTTACACTTTGCGGGTTCGGATACTGCTGAACTAAACATAATACACTTTTCAGATCGCTACGTTTTGCGTCGATGAGCACATTTTGAAATAAAAACGCCGTAACAACCCATGTTACGACAACAGCTAAAAGCACAATCATCAAATTTTCGGCAATTACAGTACGCTTCAATTAACCATGCCTCCACGTTTTTTGTTTTTCACCGCTGTCTGCGGTGAAAAAACGGAATTTTACGCGTTGAATTTATAGCCTATGCCGCGCACCGTCGAAATGTATTTGCCAGTGTCATTAAGCTTTTGCCTCAAGCTGCGAACATGCATATCGAGTGTTCGCGTCTCACCTATGTAGCCATAGCCCCACACTGTGTCTAAGAGAACATTGCGCGCCATGGCTTTCCCTGTGTTTTCTATTAAAAGCTTCAAAAGTTCAAATTCCTTCAGCGTCAGCTCCACCGGGTGTCCGTCCTGCATTACCTCGTGAGAGTCGGTGTCGAGCCTTATGCCGCTGTGCTCATAAACCGTCTTTTGTTCCGGCTGAGACCCTTTACGGCGAAGCGCCGCGCGAACGCGCGCCATAAGCTCCAAAACGCCGAAGGGTTTTACGATATAATCGTCCGCTCCAAGGTCAAGTCCTGTCACACGGTCAACTTCTCCGCCCTTTGCGGTCAGCATCAAAACAGGAACCTGCGCCGCTTCCGCAGAAGCCTTTATCCGTCTCAGCGCTTCAAGCCCATCCATCTGCGGCAGCATTATGTCAAGCAAAATAACGTCGGGAACATCCGACTTTAAGGCATCAAGCATCGCAACAGCGTCTTCAAAGCCTGTTACCTTTATGCCGCAGGACTCCAGAGCGCATTTTACAATTTCTCTTATATTTTCCTCGTCGTCAACGACAAAAGCGCGTTTTTCCATATCAGCTTTATCCTCCACTCTCGAAGTGACCTAATTATAAAATCTTTTTGTTCTTGTGCTCACCTGTCACCGAGAATATTACCCATTCGCAGATATTCACCGCGTGGTCGCCAATGCGCTCAAGGTATTTTGCAATCTGCAAAAAGTCTATCGCCTGGTCTGCCTCTGAGGTGGATTTTACCATGATGGCGATGATATCCTGTTTGACTGTTTCAAACAGACTGTCAACCTCGTCGTCACGGCTCATGATTTCTCTGCACATATCCGTATCACTTTTTACGAATGCGTTGATGCTGTCTTTGACCATTGACGACGCAATATGCGCCATAAGCGGAATATGCTCAAGCGTCTTTAAAAACGGTTTGTCATCAAAGCGCAGGCTGACATCCGCAATGTCCGCCGCCTGATCGCCAATGCGCTCCATGTCCGTAATCATCTTCAGCGCGGTGGAAATGGCCCTCAAATCCCTTGCCACCGGCTGTTGCTTTAAAAGGAGACGCAGGCATTCGGTCTCTATCAGCCTGTCAAGGTCATCAATCGTCTTGTCGTTGCGGATTATTTCCTGTGCAAGCTCTTTGTCGCGTTTTTCAAGCGCGACGATTGACTTGTCGATGGCGTCTTCTATAAGTCCGCCCATTCTTATCATATCAAGGTGAAGCTGCTCCAGCTCACGGTCAAATTCTGTTCTCGCGCTCATAATATACCCCCATGCCGCTTTACGGCCGAAAATTAGTGTTTCGCTTTTATATAAATTGTGAAGGTAATTTCGGCATGAGATAATATAATCATTATCTCACCTTATCGCTGCAAGGTCAACCGAAACGTCCTGTAATATAATCCTCTGTGCGTTTGTCGGTCGGCATTGAAAAAATACCCTGAGTGTCGCGGAATTCTACCACCTCACCATGCAGGAAAAACGCTGTGAAATCAGAAACACGCGCCGCCTGCTGCATGTTGTG
>DBTI01000098.1:28779-36508 GCA_002306975.1 Ruminococcaceae bacterium UBA1320 | reverse complement strand
CAACAATTTTGAGCTTGCCATTGCTGTGTCGGTCGCGGTTTTTGGCATCAGCTCCGGTCAGGCATTTGCCGCAGTGATCGGTCCGCTTATCGAAGTGCCTGTGATGATTATGCTCGTAAAGCTGGCACTGTTCTTTAAAGGCAGGTTTTTTGATGAAAAAGGGTTGCCGCTTAAAAAAACAGAGGTGCAAAAATGAGTATCAAACCGAAAGTAGCCTTCGTCTGCACACATAATTCCTGCCGATCGCAAATGGCGGAGGCGATAAGCAAGCTTTATGCCGCCGATGTTTATGAGGCTTATTCTGCGGGCACAGAAATTAAAACGCAGATTAATCCTGATGCTGTAAGTGCGATCAAGTTACTTTACGGCGTGGATATGGCGCAAAATCAGCACCCGAAAGTACTTGCTCAAATACCGCCTGCGGATGTTGTCATCACAATGGGCTGCGGGGTTCAATGCCCTTTTCTTCCTTGCAGATACCGTGAGGACTGGGGTCTTGTTGATCCTACCGGAAAGCCGGAAGATGAGTTCATCAAGGCAGCGAAAATTATCGAGACCAAGGTAAAGGATTTAATACGCAGAATTCAGGAATCGGAAATACAACTCAATTAATAATTGATATGAAGTTTTGAAAATCGTTTCAATTAAATAAATGAATAGATAAAAAAGAGGCCATCAAAAGCACTGCTTTGTTGGCCTCTTTTGTTATAATCTATTTTCCCTAATAAGATATCTTCAAGTATTTTGGCAGCCCCGCCAAACAATTCTTCACGATGCTTATTTATGCCTCGTCAGAATTTTCAGTTGTAGGAAATAGCCTGTTTTATATTGTTGTTGCCGGGCTTTACTCTTTTGTAGTATTTGACTAATCTTTTAAGGGCATCCTCAATAAATCCCCTATATTCAAGAGGGTCGACGCCGTTCGCCCTTAGAAAATTTTCCGCGGCAATTCCCAATTTGCTGACTAGGACGATTTGGCAATCTTTGATTTCCGCTAAAATCACCTCAAAATCAGCATCTGCATGATCTGAAGATTTACATGGCGGATTTACGTGCCTGTAACCTTCTATAGTATAAGTTTGGGCATCTTCGTCTAATTCGGCAATCAGATAATTAAGGCATTTGCCGAAATGTTCATTAACTACCTTTCCGTCAGTACTCGCAATTGCAATCTTGTACTTCATTGTAAGACCCTCTCATAAAAATATTCAAAACTAACGTTTTGTTATATCCTCCGCCTATGGAGGAGGATAATATTTCTTGAAATTGCAATAGCCAAAAGTGAAGAAAAACCTTTTGGTTCTATTAAGCGCTTGCGCTGATAGCGGTCGTATATATTTTTTCAAGCAATGAAAAAGCGCCGCGGTAACCCACGTAACCTCTTGTGATCACAACCTCATAAGAGGACGGGAATCCAACCTCTACGATCACGCCTTTTAATTCCTTTGCTAGGTCTCTTTCCCATGTGGTTCCGAATATAATCGGCGGCTTATGCCCAAAATCAGAATCCTTCAAGCTTTTATGAATCAAATAGCTGTCTTCCTCAAACTTGACTTCTGTCGAAACGTCACTGGCAAGATTTCGATACTGTTCGCGTATTAGATCACGATATTCCTCCGGTGGATTTTCAGTGATAATTTGCGTCGACGGAATAAGCCCCAGTTGATTAACAAGAAACCTGTTTAACGCAAGGTTGTATGCGCTGTCGCTTACTACTGAGTAAGAAGCCGGGAGACCCCACCAGTATTCAGCGTAAAAATCAGTGAAGTATTCAAGATAATGATAGTACTTTGCCTCTTCTGACTTAATGAAGCTTTCAACTTTTTTACTGCTTATACCGCCAAACTCGCCGACCTTGCGCAGAAAAGCGCTGGTTTCTTTCGCTCCGATCGGGATAACCGGAACATGCAGAAATGGCTGACCGTATTTTTCTTCAAGATGCTTTGCCGTTTGAAGGCCAAGCCAAGGCGAAAGTACAAGGTTAAACTGTGCTTTCGGTATGTTTTTCCATTCTGAAACCCCTTTTGAATCCGGGCCGAATAAAATATTTACCTTATAGCCGATGCCTTCGAGAATGCGTTTTATTTCACTCAAATCTCCACGCCAAAATGTAGTCATGAAAGGGAGAAGTGACCAAACATTGATGCTGCCTTTCTCTTTTGGCCCGGAGTAATCGCCCACGAACTGGTCTATGATGGCTTTGGTTACTATTTCATGGCCAATATAATTATTACCCCTGAAGCCACCTGTTTCCGCAACGACGATAGGCGCGCCTTTTTTTTGAAATTCGCCGACGACAGCCGAAACATCATCGCCGACAATATCTGGAATGCAGCCGGTGAGCACGACAAACAAATCAGAATCAAGGATTTTAAATGAAGATTCGATCAGCTTGTGAAGTCGGTCTGTGCCGCCAAACACGACCTCTTTTTCAGAAAAATTAGTACTTGGCACCACAGCCCCGCCGCCGTAGCCTCCACCCTGATAACCGTTATAAAAAGCAAGGCTCATAAATTGCTTATCCGCACACCCCGGGCCGCAGTGCGTAATCGGTATCACACCGGGAATTGCTACAGCGCTGTGCAAAGCACCCAAGGCACATCCATAGCGAACCCAAGAAATAGAGTTGCTTTTTGTTTGATTTACGTTTAATTCCGCCATTAATTTATCACTCCAATATTGATGATATAACTGGTTTTGCCATTATCGCGATTTGAAAAAAGAGGAGTTGTTTTTGTTTCCCCTACGCCTGAGGCGGGGGAGAAACACCTACTTGTCCTCAGCTTTTAAAATATAATTGATAGAAGATTCTACTCGTCAACTTTTTTTACAAGCTCATAAGGGTCTTGTTTCAGCCACCATTTTTTATAGGGCAGTTTGACATGTTCGGCAAGATCCTGATGATATTTTTTGTGCGCCAGAATGTCGAGGATGGATTCACCAAGATTAATCATGCCTTGATATCCTACAGCAAGATGCTCGTCGCCGAGCGGCGCTGCGGGAATTCCAAGCCTTGAGGCAAGAGGCGCAAGGCCATTGTGGCGAATAAGTATAAAATCAGGCTTGACGCGTTGCAGCAGGCCGTAAAATTGATATTGCTGGCGGCTGCTTACACTAAAGGATGGCACCTCGCCATAATTTTCGACAAGGAATCCGAGAGAATCCTGCCGCTCGTCTCCACTGTCGTAAACCGGATCATGGTGAAAAACCAGCGATCCATCCACGTCGATTCCCAATTCTCTTAAAACAGCAATCAATCCATGCGCGTAGGCAGAGCCGGTGGCTACGAACCCTTTTACACCTTTTAGTTTCTTTTTTAATTCTTCAATTTTCGGCTTGACGCGCTCGTGTTCTTTTTTTATGTACGCCTCTGCCTTCTCCTCACGATGGGTTACACGCGCAATTTCTCGAAGCCACGCATCTGTTCCGGCGAAGCCGTAAGGCTGTGGAGCCTTGACTTCAGGCACACCGAATTCTTTTTCAAGAACCGCCGCCATATACGAGGATAGTGTGTAGCAGAATCCAACCGTCGCTATCGCTTCCGACAATTGTGAGAGCTCTTCCACAGTAGCCATGTCGACTACATAATTAACCCGCAGCCCTAATTCACCGAGCATTGGGCTAAAAACGTCGGAACCCCAAAGGTTTATAACATTGACAAGGTCAGCTTGCTTTTTTGGGTTCCTTTTGACAAGCTGCCTCAAAATGCCATGTTGTGTAGAGTCAAAGCCATAGCTCCAGTGATTGGATTTAAAGCCCTCACAGTGAAGCGGTATGACCTGTATGCCAAGTTTTGCAGTATATTCTTCCGCCACACTGTTAACATCATCACCGATAATACCTGTGGCGCAGGATGTTGCAATAAAGATTGCTTTGGGATGATACCGTTCCCATGCATCCTCGATAGATTGTGAAAGCTTATCAACGCCGCCAAAAACCATATCATTTTCATCAAGGTTGGTCGAAATTGCCCTCATGTTCTCAACGGGCAGATTTCGTAATGCCAAACCGTTGCGATAGATATTGCTGTACACAACCTGACCTGTAGCACAACCAACAGGTGAATGCTGAATAAGCACAGCACCGCGTACATTACCTGCCTGGCACTCCACCATTTGTTCACTGCAAACTCTTCCTTGAGAAAACGGCCCATCCAAATCGCATAATCTGCACGAGTTACATCCTCTGCGCATGGCTTGCGACTCATCGGAAAGCTTTGAAGCTTTTCCATCCCATGAGATGATTGTTCCCAAGCGCTGTTCACGACTTTCAACTTCCGGAGTGTTTAGATTGATTCCCATGATATCAGCTCCTCTGAATATATTATATAGAGTCCAAAAAAAGTTAATCAAAGCATCAAGTTTTTTTTGGACTCTTTATTACGCATGTGCATTTGTGATAGCAAAATTTCTAGCACGGATGTGCGCGCGTCATGGCGTTTAGTCTCTGGCCGCAGCCACACTATATACAGTCAAAGAATGCATAAAATCTTTAGTGGACTGTATATAGCAAAAGGCAGAATTCAAGAATGAATTCTGCCTCTAGTCTGTCTAGTGAGCATATATGCGATATTACTTTTTTGAGAAAATAATTGCCGCTATCCTTGTAAATTTTAAGATTATGTGCGGTTTCATCGATATTTGCCGCGGAATTTCCATAAGATAAATATCATAATCGTAACAGGCATCTCATGGTATCCATAAAGTCCGCCCCACATACAGATATTTACTTGGATAAATTGTTATCTATATTTATAACACATAAACACTATTAAGTCAATAGGAATTATAATAAATAATATAAAACCTTATTGCGCTATAACAATTTCAGAAATGCAGTGGAATTGATTTGGTTATTTTCCTCGCCTCCAGTGGGGAAATCAACCTCTCGCTTTCCCGCTTTTATTTGAGATTCTTCTAATGACACACGCAAGTTTTATTTTTTTCGCAACTCGTGCTACAATATATTGTATAATTGGTTTGTAATACATATGATGAACATATAAAATCTCACTGTATTTAAGGGGGCTTAATCATTATGAAACTTTTGGCGATTAACGGGGGACCAAGGAAGAACTGGAATACCGCGACTTTATTGAAAAGCGCTTTGGAAGGAGCATCGGCACAGGGTGCCGATACAGAGCTCATCCATCTTTATGACCTCAATTATAAAGGCTGCATCAGCTGTTTTTCCTGCAAACGAAAGGATGGGCAAAGTTACGGAAGATGTGCTCTAAACGACGATCTTACTCCGATATTAAAAAAAATAGAAAAATGCGACGCAATTTTGCTGGGCTCTCCGATTTATCTCGGGGAAGTAACAGGGGCGATGCGTTCATTTTTGGAACGTCTGATTTTTCAATATCTTGTGTATGATAAGGCGCATTCCAGCCTCTTCAAAAAAGTCATGAAAATCGGGTTTGTTTATACTATGAATATAGATGAGAAACTCATGAAAGAAATTGGATATATAGAGCATTTAGGAAATATCGAATCAGTGATGAAGAGGGTTTTCGGTGATACAGAATCGCTCTATGTGACAGATACGCTGCAATTTGACGATTATTCTAAATATGTGTCGGATATGTTTGACCCGGAAGCAAAAGCCACGAGAAGGCGGGAAGTGTTCCCCGACGATTGCAGGAAGGCTTTTGATATGGGTGCGAGATTAGTGCAAAAATAAGTTCCGAAAGCAAATACAAATAAAAGGACTGAGCCCGGTGCGATACCGAGCTTCAGTCCCGCTGCAATTTCCGAAAACCGGCGTCTTACCGGCCAAATTTAGAAGACACGCAATCTTTGATGATCTTCACGGCGTTATCAAGACCTATGCTTGATGTATTGATACAAATATCATATGTCTTTGCATCCAGCCATTCAAGTTTTGTAAATGACTTTATATAAGCATTTCTTTCTCGGTCATTTTTTTCAATGATTTTTCGTGCGACATCCTCAGAAACACGATATTTTTCAGAAATCCTTTTTATACGGTCTTTCATGTCGGCGCAGACGAAAACACTTAACTGTCTGGGATAGTCGCGTAAGATATATCGCCCGCCCCGTCCCAGTATAACGGCGGAGCTTTTTTCTGCAATCTGTTCAATAAATTCCGATTCAATGTCATAAAGTTCCCGGTCGCTTGGCGAATAATCCGCACCGGCTGCCGTAATCGGATCACTGAATAATTCCGCGCGGAGGAATCCCTGCCAAAAAGAGCTGAGCCTTTCCTCACGGTCTTCAATATCTGCTTCCGGAAGGCTCAGGGAGTCGGCGACCTTTTTTAATATCTGGCGGTCCACAAAGGGTATTGAAAGCGCCTCCGACAACTTTTTGCCGATATATGCCCCACCGCATTCCAACTGATGGCTGATTGTAATGACATAATTATCATCCATCTGCATTTTCCCCTTTCTTATAACAGGTTTTTTCTAATCTTCCCCAAGTATATACTATTTCTCCGGAAAATTAAAGAGGTGGCAGCTTGTAATCAGCTATAAACCGTGTGTTTACCGTCAACTTTTCGCAACACTCTGTTTCCCGGATTTCACTGCCATTCCGTGCTAGGGGTAGTATAAAAAGCATACAGGCAATGACAGTAACAGCCACTCATCTATACAAATCCGGGGTGTGTATTATAGATATACCTATCAAGGGAGTATTGTAAAATTGGATTATCATCGTAAAGAATCATCTTTTGTTTTAACAAAATCACTTGTGCTTTTAATGGCTGTCGTCTGTGGCGTATCCGTTGCGAACCTCTATTACATACAGCCGCTGGAGTCACAAATCGCGGTAACTTTTCATGTTTCACAGGGTATGACCGGAATCGCGGCCATGCTTACGCAGGTTGGTTATGCATTCGGCCTTCTGCTCTTTGTACCGCTTGGCGACATAAGAGAGCATCGGTCCGTAATTTTGCGCATGCTGCTCTTTGTCGCCGCGTCGCTGCTCATAGTCGCTTGGTCACCATACTATGCGGTGTTGCTCATTGCCGTGTTTGCCGTAGGCCTTACGACAATCGTGCCGCAGCTTATTGTGCCCTATGCGGCTCATCTCTCACGCCCGGAGGAGCAGGGAAAAACGATCGGCAACGTCATGAGCGGACTGTTGATCGGGGTTTTGCTGTCGCGGACATTCAGCGGACTTTTAGGTTCGGTTTTGAGTTGGCGGGTTGTTTATCTGTTCGCAGCCGTGTTTATTTGTATTCTGTCAGTTCTGATCAGATGCTTTTTCCCGAAAAGCCAACCCACTTCACAGCTTTCTTACCGGGAACTGCTAAAATCCATACCCGGACTTGTTAAAAGGGAACGGACTCTGCGCGAATCCGCCATCAACGGTTTTTTCATGTTTGGCGCGTTCAGCGCGTTCTGGACGTCGTTGGTCTTCCTGCTTGAAACGCCGAATTACCACATGGGCACCAGAGAAGCCGGATTGTTTGGGCTGGCAGGGCTGGCGGGCGCGCTCGCGGCGCCCTTGGTTGGAAAAGCCGCCGACAAAAAAAGCCCGCGTTTCACTGTGGGGATTGGCATCCTGCTCTCAACACTCGCCTATTTATGTTTCAACTTTTTCGGGCTTCGGTTCTGGGGACTGATTATCGGTGTTGTCATCCTTGATATTGGGTGCCAGTGCGCACAGGTTTCAAACATGACAAGAGTTCAGGCGCTTGGAGATAAAGCACGCAGCCGCAACAACACAGTCTATATGTTTTGCTATTTTATCGGCGGGGGGGG
>DBTI01000098.1:27905-28537 GCA_002306975.1 Ruminococcaceae bacterium UBA1320 | reverse complement strand
TTGCTATTTTATCGGCGGGGCGGCAGGTTCCTTCTTTGGCACCCTGTGCTGGCAGCATTTCGGATGGCAGGGTGTCTGTGCGGTTGGTCTTGTGTTTCAGATTGCGGCGATCATTACCCATTTTTTAATCTATAGAAAACAGAATGCCGGCATTGTATAATTCTTCGCCTAATGTGATAATGTATAATATGATTGTGCTGATAAGATATCGTGATATAATAAAAACAAAATAATGATTTGTGGCTGAGTAGCTCGGCAGGGATAAGGAGGAAAACTGTGATTCATAATGAAGTACTTGACAGTATCCGTGCGCGTAGAAGCACACGTCAGTTTCAAGATAGGCAGATAGAACCTGAATATCTTGAAGCAGTCCTAGACGCCGCTATATGGGCACCAAGCGGAAGCAACAGTCAAAGCTGGCTGTTCACTGCAATCCAAGACAAGGATATACTTTCAAAAATCAACGAGCTGGTACGGGAGGGGTTTCAGCATTGGGTCCCTGATGATGATTATCCCGGGAAACTTGGAGCTAAAGCAGGCGCGCAAAGGGACGGCTATAATTTTTTCTATCATGCGCCTACGCTCGTCATTGCTTCAAACCGGTCTGATTATGAAAATGCCATGGCAGATTG
>DBTI01000098.1:0-27663 GCA_002306975.1 Ruminococcaceae bacterium UBA1320 | reverse complement strand
ATTATGAAAATGCCATGGCAGATTGTTCACTTGCATTGGAAAACATCTTTCTGGCTGCGCATTCGCTGGGATTGGGCAGTTGCTATATCAACCAGTTACACTGGTTGCGGAATGACACCGAGATACGCAATTACCTTTTTGAGTTGGGCATTCCCAAAGAGCACACCATCTGCTCTGCTGCTGCGATAGGCTATATTGGCAAGGAATCAGGCATTCCGGCGCGCAAAGATGGCACCATCCATATCATAAAATAAATTAAATTGTTCAAGCAAAACATTATTCACCTGACTTTTCCAAAAGAGAACACTCCAAACATCGTTAGGAGTGTTCTCTTTTTTTATTAAATACTCCAAAAATGTTTATTGCTTTCTAATGTAGAAATCCCTTATGTTCTTATATTGACGCAATATCTCTAATTATGATATATTTATACTAAATATAATAATAATTTACATCTACTCCAATGAGCGGATATATAATGCGGTATATTCGGAATGCTTTTGACGATAAATTCCGAATAATTGAATACGAGTCGGTAAAAAACCGGTGTAAATGCGGGTAAGTCTTAATCTTGTCCCACATTTTCACCGGCTTTTTTCTCTGCTGATTACATGAGCGGAAACGCTTATGTGTTAGATAAAACATTGAAAACCAATGAGTTTTCAAAAAGCAGGAGGATTTTTTATGAAAAAAATCAGTTACCAAAAAGAAGTCCTTGCGTCATGGAGAAAGTGTATAAACACAGGGATTTCAATGGACGCCGAATCTCCGTCCATTTGTATTCAGACAGAAGAACTGGAAAGGAAGAGAAGAGAAAAGTCCGAACAGGTAGCGGCATTTCAGAGTTGCATGGATAGGATTACAGATTACATGCCAACACATACAGCTTTTTTATTGGTCGACAGCGGTGGAATTCTTCTCAAAAAAAACAAATAAAAATAGCCTTTCAGAATTCAAGAAAATTCAGGAGGGTATGTCTTTTGCTGAAAAAAGCAGCGGTACAAACGCAGTGGCATTGTCTTTAGCGTTAAAAAAGGAAGTTTACACGCTTCCGCAGCACCACTATTGTGCATTTCTAGGCGCCAATTATATTTATTCAAAGCCTTTAATGTTAAATGACAATTTGATGTCATGCCTTGTGCTGATCACCTGTAACAAAATAATCGAGAAAGAGTTAATAGCGGTAATCCAGCTGCTTGAACAGTGCATAGTAAACGAACTGATTTGCCGAAAACCGATAACTCAAACAACCACAGGGAAAGTATCGCTAAGCAGTAAGCAAATAAACGTGCTGTTGATGCTTGCCGGCGGTTTGACGGATAAGGCCGTATCAATAGAGTTGAACGTTTGCTATGATACGATAAAGTATCATAAGAAAAATATATTTGAAAAGCTAAATGCAAACTGTACTGTGCAAGCCGTAGTTAAAGCCATTAAGGAAAATTTAATCTCTGTTGATGAGATAAATATATAAACTGTTTTACTACCCGATGATGGTAGAAAATATTAATTTTTACTTTTGCTACTCATATATAGGTATTTTAAAACAGTGAATATTATTGTATAGTAAATACGTGGTTTAAACCGACTACTATCAAGCTTGGTGGCAAAAGCACTATCAAATTTGTGATGGCAGACTTGTACATATAATTCTACCTATATTTGTCGCAGCTTTGTGAGCAGTGCAAATCAATTGTTTACATGGGCAGCAAGTCATCACAAGAAAAGCAGTGACCGGTTTCAAAAAATAATCTAGGAGGTTGCTTATGTCTAGTAATGTAAAAATCACCTATGTCAACAAATCGATGAACAGGGATTTACCAAAAATATTTCTGTTCATAAAGAATGAGATTCCCACATTTGATTGCCTTAAAGACGGCATCGCATGGAAGGTAATCAATGATGTGGGGCGTGAGTCATCCTGTAATTTCACCTTCCCAATAGATACCGAGGTCTGCGCCTCATGGGACAAAGGCACTTGTATTACCAAGAAGATTCCTTCGGATATCGGCGGCAAATATTCAGTTCTGAAGGATGACAGCGGTATTACAATAATCCCGGATGGCAGCGCAGGCAATGTCAGGTCGATTGATGTTTCCAATGACGTTCATGTCGAAAACGGCATAAGCGTTGACCTGTTCAAAGACGGGCGCAAAATGGTTTCCAAGAACATCGTTGGCTACGGACAAAAAGCCACTTTCGTTCTTCATCCGAAGCTTTACTGGGGCATTGCCTCGGAAATACAGGAAGGGGACCAGCTCAGCTCCGCAGTGCTCAATTCCGACAACTTTTTTGAGCAGAATCTTGAGGGCGTTTCAAATGTCACTGTTGCTCTTTACGGCAATGCAGAAGAGGGCTATCAGTTTAAGATAGAGAGCCAGTCATAATATTTTTAAATGACGAAAGGAATGATTAAATTATGGGTTCAAGCGTAAATATCACGTATGTCAACAAGTCAATGAACATGGATCTGCCCAATATATTTATTTTCATGAAAAATGAGATTCCAACCTTCGACTGCCTCGAAGACGGTGTCGCGTGGAAGGTAATCAAAGATGTTGGACGTGAGTCATCCTGCCAGTTTGTATTCCCGATTGATACTGAAGTCAGTTCTTCATGGAATGGCGGCTCATGCAAAACAAATAAGCTTCCTTCGGTTATCGGCAATAAATATATTGTATCAAAAGATGATACAGGTATCGTAATTACTGCGGATGGAAGTGCGGGCAACACAAGATCAATTGACGTCTGTAACAATGTTCATGTTGAAAATGGCATCAGCGTTGACCTTTATAAGGATGGGCGCATCATGATGTCCAAGAACATTGTCGGCTACGACCAAAAGGCGACTTTTGTCCTTCACCCGAAGCTCTACTGGGGCATTGCTTCAGAAATACAAGAGGGTGAGCAGCTTAGCTCAGCCGTCCTTGATTCAGATCACTTCTTTGAGCAAAACCTAGAGGGTGTTTCAAATGTTACAATCGCTCTTTACGGCAATGCACAAGATGGCTACCAGTTCAAAATCGAAAACCAGCAGTAATACTTAAAGAGCAGGGCATTGAATGAGCTGCGTTCACATTATAGCAATTTCAAAAAAGAGGAATCGTTTTTGTTTATCCCCCGCCGGAGGAGAACCCCCTTTTGGTTTCCTTTTTAAAAATATAATTGTTATAAATACTGTTATTTATAAGCTGCGTGGCAGCAGGTCTGCCACAGCTTAAAACACTTCGTTTAGAAGCAAACAGTCAGGTGAACAAGGGGCATTCAATGTCCTTTTCTCTAACACCGTCTATTTATGAATTAACATAAAAGGAGCTGACAAGATGCCAAATTACAGTAAAGTGCAGTTTGTTGCATGGGAAATACATACCGGCCCAATAGCTTACACCCAAACCGGTGACGACCTTAAGTATAGCCCGTTTGATTATGCGGGTTTACACAATAATGTTGACAGGCGCCTTGATGTGCTGAGCCAGTGCATGGACATTGACGCCAGAGTTATGTTTACGGAAAAAGCAATATTGAAGGCGCTTGAAAAAGCAGACAGCAGTAATGATACACTGAAAATATTTATGGCGCCGGAGTTTCTCTACAGGGGCGCTGGCGGCGCATATCTGCACGACCTCATAAACGGTTGGGCGGATGCGCCGTTTGTGCTCCCGCCCCCTTATGACAAGGCGTGGCCGGGTCTTTTCGGCGAGTTGAAAAAAATCGTGGCTGACGATAAGTATTCCAATTGGCTTTTTGTTTTCGGAACGTGTGTAAGTGCATCATTTGACACGAAAAAATCCGGTGCGTTTTATGAAATCGATTTATCACAGAATCCGGAGTGTTACAATACGTCGCTGATACAGCTTGGCGGCGCAGGCAACGGAGAAATCTGCTATGCTTCAAGAAAGCATCTCAAATCAAGAATAGACTTTATAAACTATCGTCTTGCGGCAAATGTTTTTAAAAATAATATTCTTCCGCTGGATAATAAAACGCTGATACCTGTTGATGTCGTCGGAGAATCGGAAGGCGGCGCAGTTTTTGCATTGACCAATGTAAACCACAGCGACGGAAAACCCATCAAATTTGGCATTGAAATATGCCTTGATCACGCGGTTTCGGGATATATTAAAGACGGTGACGGACTTATCGAACTGGATCAAGGCCGGTTAAAATTTAACGACGAATATGTGGATATCCAGCTAGTTCCGTCAGGCGGCATGGATTTGCAGCCGGGTTCTGTCTGCCTGCTGCCGGTAACAGGCAACAAACCCAATTCATATGCTTTTAACTGCGACGGTCTTACAGCACTCAACCCGACCGATGACCGTATTTACGGCGCTCACGTTCAGGTGTGGAATCAATCCGATAATGATCAGATAAATAACGGAAATAAGATATATGAAGTAAGCAACAATTTTTCAAATGTTGATCCTGCTGTTCAAATCAGGGTTGATGACCAAATTAACTTGAACGGCGCTGTGATTTTAGATACACAGCTTTGGAACAGCTCCATTTATCCTTTTTCGAACAACCCGCTTTATAAAATCAACGGCTGTTATGAAGCACCCAAAGGTTCAGGATACGTGCAGATATTTGATTCAAAAGATTTATTGCCTACTAGCAGCCTTTAGTTTATTATGAAAGCCCATATTTGCTGTTTATCGCAGTAAATACGGGCTTTTTCAGATGCCTCAGAAAGCACAATTCTCAATTTCAGACGGCTTGTGGAGTTTGGCTGACCTAAGAAACTTTGAAATAGCACTGAATGTGGGCTATAATTAATACAGCTTTACGATAACAATGATAATAAAGCGGAATGGTTTTGTTGCCCGAACGCCGCAGGCGGAGGATAACATTCTATATTTACGTTTTTATTTGAAATTGCGAGAAGGAGAGAATTTGCTGCATGAAAGTACTAATTATCGGCTGTGGAGCCGTGGGAATAGCCACCGCGTCGGCTCTTTGTAACTCGGATGTTGAAACAGATTTGGTGGCAAGGGGGACAACCGCACAGAGTATTCGAAACAATGGCATTGAACGGTACGGTCTATTTGGGCATGTCGTTGTTCCTGCAAATAGATTGCGAGTTTTTAATAGTGTTGAAGAAGCAGGCGCCGGATATGACTTTGTTATTATCAGTGCAAAAACAACAGGCAATGCCGATATAGCAACAGGCATTGCCAAGCGTAAAACCGATATTTTGAATTCCAACGGCCTGATTATGCTTTTCCAAAATGGTTACGGAAATGAGCAGGTGTTTAAAGGTATATTTGATTTGCAGCGGATCTATCACGTGAGTTTTGCAATCGGGTTTCAGCGCCCGCAGCCAAACATCAGTGAAGTTACGGTTTTTTCAAAACCGGTGTCAATCGGAAGTATTTTCGGCGCTCTCGCAGAGGCCGCTGCAAATCTTGCCGACGCAATTAAAAACGGCGGCATTCCGTGTGAGGTAACAAATGAAATCGGCAAAACGCTGTGGGCAAAACTGCTGTATAACTGCGCGTTAAACCCGTTGAGCGCAATTTTAAGGGTCAACTATGGCGGGCTTGCCAAAAGTGACAGTTCAATTGCGATTATCAGCAATATCATCGATGAGATTTTTACGGTAATGCACGCTGCCGGCTGCGAAACGTTCTGGAAAGATTCAGAGTCGTATAAAAAAGAGTTTTTTGAAAAGATATTGCCGCCCACCTATGAACACCGTTCTTCCACGTTACAGGACATCGAGAGAAAGATTCCGACTGAAATCGACAGCCTAAATGGTGCGGTGGTTAGAATCGGAAGTGAATATCATATTGAAACGCCATATAACAAAATAATTGTGCAGATGATAAAATCAGTAGAAAGCCTTTATAACCTATAAAAAAAATCGACTTCCCCAAAATACCGGGGGAAGTCGATTTTTTAGTTAAATAAGAAATATTAAGTGCTGTTTAGTTACCCAATTAGAATAGACCTTGATTTTTCACATCAGGTTTCGGCAAGAACCGTTCCGGTCTCATTCAGATCATAGCCGCCGATACCCAAAAGCTCTTGTTTAAACTCATCAGAGTTTATGATTTTTATAACATATTCAAAAATCGGATTGCGCATATTTTCTTTTTTAATAATAAGGTCATAGCGTTCTTTTTGCAGTGGAATGAAATCGACATTGCTTACCTGTGCGGCGACCTTTTCATTGCCGATAGCGAAATCGGCGCCCCCTCGTGATACGATTCCGGCCACAGCAAGATGAGTCAGGCTTTCCCGGTTATAGCCGCGGATACTGCGTGAGTCAAGTCCTAAAAGGCGCATACGTTCATCAAGTAACACGCGGGTTCCGCTGCCCTTTTCACGGTTGACAATGGTAAGATCGTCGCGTTTTAGATCGTCCCAGCCGGTTATACCTTTTGGGTTTCCCTTTGCGACATAAAAGCCCTGCATGCGGTCGGCAAGATGATAAATAACGGCGGGCGTGCCCGGTAGCATGCACCTGATGTAGGGTATGTTATATTGATTGGTGGTGCTGTCCCAAAGATGGGCGGTGGCAAGCTGCACTTCATTATTATATAAAGCATAAAGACCGTTATAACTGCCGGCGTATGAGCGCAGTATCTGTGTGTTCGAATTTGAGTACATGGCAAGCATCCGAGATAACACATCAAGCATTATATCCTGTCCGCAAATGACAAAGCTGTTGCCTTGAACAGTGAATGGCTCAGATGCCGATACGATTAAGGGCTCTCCTGATCTTTGAAACATTTCATGGGATTTTATATTTTTTGTTGAGTTCTTATATTCTTCAACATCATTAAGGTCAACGCGAACCTTGTTGCCGACTCGATAACCGTTGAGTTTACCACGCTTTATCAGTTCATAAACGGTATTTTTCGTTATCTTTAGTATATCGGCTACCTCTTGTGGGGTAAGCGCAGGATTATCACTCATATCAATCAGCCTTTCAAAAAGCAAATGTTAATTACCTGTACATTATAGCAAATAGACTGTTACGAATGCAAGTGAAAAAGCAAAACAACAAGATAATACTACATGAAACATGACAAAATATGATAAAACGATATTTAAACAGTAGAATGTTCTTTGATGGATATGCGAAACGAAAATAATCGATAGAACAACTTAATATATTGTTAATATAATTAGTCGATATTACTGAAATTGATTTAATTCGATATAAAGCTTGAAATTCCAAGTTTGTTGTAATATAATAAATAGCAATGAAACATGATGAATGAATAACGAGGCATCACTTTTTACTTTGAATTCTGATCATTAACATATTAACCACCTGCAACAGCGGCTCTGCTTGATAGCAGAGCCGCTGTTGCTATATAGGATATGAATAATCAAAATAGAAATCATGCAAAAACGGCGATTGAATAAGCATGGCTAAAGTGTAATAAATGTTTAATGAAATTTGGATGATATGACAAAATCCATGCCATGATATTTCATATTAGTCAATACTTTATTTAAACTCTACAATAAACATTTAAAATCTACACACTGAGAATGGGCTATTATTATATAATAGCTTGAGCATCACCTTTGCTTTGCTGGCCGATAATGAATAATCAATATTTATTATACTGCATATGGCACAAAACAATAGGCTGTTTTTATTTATTATGTAGTTAAGCATACAAGATTGAATTAAATTATAGTGTTTCTATTGCATTTCAATAAAAATGTATGATATAGTAAAGATAAAGAAACTGTAAAAAAACAATTGCTTCAGTAGCATTAAAGACAAGGAAGTTATCGCACGGCTTGTCGAGCGATAACTTTATTTTTTATTTTTGTCAGACAACGGGGTCACCGGTGCGCTTATGCGTATCGTGACCCCGTTTTTTTTATTCCAGACAAAGAGGTCGGCATAACGTAATACGTTGTGACGGCCTTTTTAATATTTTTAAGGAGGTCTTTTTATGAGACAGGTAGCTATTTACGGAAAAGGCGGCATCGGAAAATCAACAACAACTCAGAATCTGACAGCCGCACTTGCTTATCGCAAGAACAAGAACATCATGGTAGTGGGATGTGACCCAAAGGCGGATTCAACACGCATGCTTCTTGGCGGACTTCAGCAGAAAACAACGCTCGATACACTGCGTGAAGAAGGAGAAGATGTAGAGCTCGAGAATATACTTAAAACAGGTTTTCACGGTATTCGCTGCGTTGAATCCGGCGGCCCGGAACCGGGTGTTGGCTGCGCTGGGCGTGGAATTATCACAGCAATAGGTTTGCTTGAGCAGCTTGGCGCCTATACCGAGGATTTAGACTATGTTTTTTATGACGTTCTCGGCGATGTTGTCTGCGGCGGTTTTGCCATGCCTATGCGCGAGGGCAAGGCAAAGGAAATTTACATCGTTGCAAGCGGCGAAATGATGGCAATATATGCCGCAAACAATATCTCTAAAGGTATACAGAAATATGCGAATTCCGGTGGAGTACGTATAGGCGGTATCATTTGCAATTCCAGAAAAGTCGACCGCGAAAAGGATCTTGTAGAAGCCTTTGCCAAGGAAATCGGCACCCAGATGATTTATTTTGTTCCCCGTGACAATCTTGTACAGAGAGCGGAAATCCACAAGCAGACCGTCACCGAGTATGACGCTGAGTCAGAGCAGGCGATGGAATACGCGGGACTTGCCGAAGCGGTTGACGGCAACGATATGTTCATAATTCCAAAACCGTTGAGCATGCCGCGACTTGAAGAGCTTATGTCTGAATTTGGCCTTATGGATGTCTGAAACAGGAAGAACATTTGATTCAAGGCATACCGCAATTTAATTACAGGCCGCCGGCCCGCGCTTTAGGCGGTGCCGAATTGGTGGTAGCGACAGGTAATTTAACATTGAGATATCAAATTAATGATGTAAGGTGGTTATTATATGTTAATGATCAGAGCAATCATCCGCCCGGATAAATCGGGCATTGTGCTTTCCGAATTATTGGACGCGGGATTTCCGGCCGTCACCAAGATAGACGTGGCCGGCCGCGGCAAGCAGAAGGGCGTTAAGGTCGGCGAAGTCTATTATGACGAGCTGCCAAAGGTCATGCTCATGATGGTGGTCAACGACACAGACAAGGAAGATGTCGTAAAAGTCATCATGAAAAATGCCAAGACAGGCGAAAAGGGCGCGTTTGGCGACGGCAAAATCTTTATCACTCCTGTAGAGGAAGCGTATACGATCAGTTCTGCAACGAAATCCCTATAAGGAGAAATAACGATGAAGGAAATTATTGCCGTTATCCGTCAAAACATGATTAACCAGACAAAAGAAACGCTTATGGAAAACGGTTTTCCATCCATCACCGGATGCAAGGTAATGGGCAGGGGAAAAGCACGCGTCAATTTTCAATATATTGACGAATCGGTGCTTGAGGGCAATGTCAGCACAAAGCTTGCAGAGGAACTGTCGGAAAGTCACCGGTTAATTCCCAAAAGGTTGATCGTAGTGGTTGTCAGCGACGACGATGTAAAAAAAGCCGTTGACACGATCATGATTACAAACAGCACGGGCAACCCGGGCGACGGTAAGGTTTTTGTGCTGCCGCTTGAAGATGCAATAAGAGTAAGAACCGGCGAATCCGGCGATGATGCGATATAAAGGGGTGAATGGATTTGGAAAAAACTCTTGAAAGACTGCTGGACAATTATCCCGCTAAAGTATATAAAAACCGCAAAGCTCATGTCCTTGAAAAAACCTCGGACGACGAACTGCTGGAAGTTGCCGCGAATGCCAGAACGATTCCCGGCATAATCTCAAGCCGCGGATGCTGCTACGCAGGATGTAAAGGCGTTGTCGTCGGCCCTACCAATGATATTGTCACAATAACGCACGGACCGATCGGCTGCGGATATTATTCATGGCTGACACGGCGCAACAAGGCTGTGGCAAGAGGCGACAACAAGACTGACTTTATTCAGTACTGCTTTTCTACAGATATGCAGGAAAGTGACATCGTATTTGGCGGTGTCAAAAAGCTGACACAGGCAGTGCAGGAAGCCTATGACATCTTTCATCCGAAAGCGATCTGCATCTGTGCCACATGCCCCGTTGGTCTTATCGGTGACGATATCAACGCCGTGGCAAGCTCCATGACAGAAAAACTTGGCATCAAAGTTATCGCGTTCAGCTGCGAAGGTTATAAGGGCGTAAGCCAATCGGCCGGGCATCATATCGCAAACAACCAGCTTATGAAATATGTAGTCGGTACAGGCGAGCGCAAGGTCGGCAAATACGCCATCAACATTTTGGGCGAATACAATATAGGCGGCGACGCCTGGGAGGTTGAGCGTGTCCTCAAAAAGATAGGCTACGAGATCATCTCCACCTTTACCGGCGACGGCTCGATAGACGATTATTCCTGTGCGCATAAAGCTAGCCTTAATCTGGTGCAGTGCCACCGCTCAATAAATTACATTGCCGAAATGCTCAAGACAAAATACGGCACCGACTGGGTTAAAGTCAATTTTATCGGAGTAAAGAGCATGAGCAAAGCGCTGAGAGATATAGCGCTCTATTTCGGTGACCCGGAGCTTTCAGAACGCACAGAGCAGGTAATCGCCGAAGAAGTTGCGGACATTGAAGATCGGATGGACTATTACAAAAAGCGTCTTACAGGCAAAACTGCGGCGCTGTATGTCGGCGGCTCGCGCGCGCATCATTATCAATTGCTTTTAAAAGAACTTGGCATTTCAACCATTATGGCAGGCTATGAATTTGCTCACCGTGACGACTATGAGGGACGCGAAGTTATTTCGAGTATCAAAGTTGACGCCGACAGCAAGAATATAGAAACAATTACGGTTGAACCGGATGAAAGCAAGTTCCATGTTTATCTTAGCAAGGAACAGTATGAAAGCCTAAAAGACAAGATTCCGCTCGACTACTATGCAGGTTTGATAAAAGAAATGGATAAGGGCGCGTTAATCATTGACGACCTTAACCACTATGAAACAGAACAGATTCTCAACTACCTTAAACCTGATATCTTTTTCTCAGGCGTAAAAGACAAGTTCGTCGCACAGAAAAACGGCGTTTTATCAAGACAGCTTCACTCTTATGATTACAGCGGCCCTTATGCCGGTTTCAAAGGCGCGGTAAATTTTGCCCGTGACGTTGATATGGGTATTTACAGCCCGACGTGGAAATTCGCCGTTGCCCCCTGGAAGAAGAGTACGGTTCTTGAAGGAAATCTTACCGGAGGTGAGGAATAATGCTTAACGGAACACCAAAAGAAATATCCGAAAGAAAAGCGCTGCGCATAAACCCGGCAAAGACCTGTCAGCCGATCGGCGCTATGTATGCCGCGCTCGGTGTTCATCGCTGTATGCCGCATAGCCATGGTTCGCAAGGCTGCTGCTCATATCACAGAACACTGCTGTCAAGGCACTTCAAGGAGCCTGCAATGGCTACCACCAGTTCCTTCACTGAGGGCGCTTCTGTTTTTGGCGGAGGTTCAAACCTTAAAACCGCTGCGAAAAACATATTTGAAATATACGACCCAGATATTATCGCAGTGCACACAACCTGTCTTTCCGAGACAATCGGTGACGATATCCGCACCTACATTTCCCAAATGGAAATCCCCGAAGGGAAATTTGTTGTTCACACAAACACCCCGAGTTATGTGGGTTCTCATATAACGGGATTTTCAAATATGATCTGCGGTTTTATCAATTATCTTTCAAAATCAACCGGAGTTAAAAACGGCAAGGCCGCTCTGATACCCGGCTTTGTCAATCCGGGCGACATGAGGGAAATCAAGCGTATCGCTTCACTTCTGGGCGTCGATTATACCATGCTGCCCGATACAAGCGGTGTTCTTGACGCTCCGATGACCGGAAAGTTTGATATGTATCCTAAGGGCGGCACGAAAATCGCTGATATCATCGGTCTTGGCGACTGCGATTATTCTGTCGGTCTTGGCGAATTCGCATCCGCCGCCGGTGTTGCGCTGCTTGATAAAAAGTGCAAGGTTAAAGGAAATATAATGGGTCTTCCTATAGGAATCGAAGCGACCGACCGTTTTGTTATGGAGCTTACAAAGCAAACAAAAGGCGAGGTTCCGTATGAGCTTGAGGAAGAAAGAGGCCAGCTTGTTGATATCATGATTGACTCGCACCCATATTTCCACAACAAAAAAGTAGCGATTTTCGGAGACCCCGATACTGTTATAGGCCTTGCTGAATTTGCGGCAAGCATAGGTATGATTCCGCGTTTCTGCATCACCGGAACACCTGGTGAAATGTTCAATCAGCGTATGAGTGATGTTTTCGAGCGTCACAATATTGACGGAATTGCAAAACCGGCTGCGGATCTGTTTGAACTGCACCAGATGCTCAAAAATGAAAAGGTAGACCTGCTTATGGGCGGAACACACGGAAAATATATTGCCCGTGCCGAGGATCTGCCGTTTGTAAGAATCGGCTTCCCGATAACCGACCGCTACATACACTCGTATCTTCCTATTGTCGGCTATCGCGGCGCCATCCGCATACTTGAAATGATTCTGAACGCGCTCATGGACAGACAGGATAGAGACGCGGCGGATCAGGATCTCGAGCTTGTAATGTAATAAAAACTTCTCTTACAGCCGCATCAAAGGCACAGCGGTAAAGAATTTGCTGATGATGCGGCATATATTTTTAATTTTTCTTTTTATGTTACAAAGAAAGGCGGGATGGCGATGAAACAACTTGAAACAACAGGGCTATTGGATGAACGCCAGAAGTTTATCTGCCTGAGCGGTGACAAAGCCGGCCTTAAATGTGAAAGCGACAGCGTTGCGGGGGCGATAAGTCAGCGCGCCTGCGTCTATTGCGGCGCCAGAGTTGTGCTTAACCCGATCACCGACGCCTATCATATCATACACGGCCCGATAGGCTGCGCAAGCTATACATGGGATTTGAGGGGCAGTCTTACGAGCGGCGTCGAAACCTATCGCAACGCCTTTTCAACCGATCTTCAGGAAAAAGATGTGATTTTCGGCGGCGGGAAAAAGCTTACCGGCGCGATTGACGAAATTGTTCTGAAATTCCACCCAAAGCTCATTTTTGTATATGCGACCTGTATTGTCGGAGTTATAGGCGACGATGTTGAGTCCATTTGCAAAGCAGCCGAAAAAAAGTACGGCATAATTGTGATTCCGGTCAAATCACCGGGCTTTTCCGGGAACAAATCGACCGGTTATCGCCTTGCCTGCGATGCGCTGCTTGAGCTTATGTCATGCGCCAGACCTGCCGAAAAATCAATTGGAATCAATATTCTGGGGGATTTTAATCTTTCGGGAGAGATGTGGATAATCAGCGAATATCTAAAGAAAATCGGCGTCAACATTGTTTCGCGGATCACAGGCGACTCGACGTGTGACGAGATCATGAAAGCGCCGACGGCGGCGCTGAATATCGTTCAGTGCGCAGGCTCAATGGGCTATCTTGCAAACCGCATGGAGGAAATCTATGGCATACCGTTTATCAAAGTAAGCTTTTTCGGCATAGAGGATACGACAAATTCCCTGCTGCGCATCGCGTATGCTCTGCATGACGGAAAGGCCGTTGAAAAGGCAAAGAACTTTACAGATAAAAAATCAAAAGAAACAGCAAGCCTGCTTGAACCGTATAAGCGCCTGCTGCACGATAGAAAAGCCGCCATCTATGTGGGCGGCGGATACAAGGCAATCTCTCTAATACGCCAGTTTCGCGAGCTTGGAATAAGGTCGGTTATGGTTGGCACACAGACCGGCAAAAAGGATGAATATGAAGTGATCCGCGAACTTGCGGACCCCGGAACCGTCGTTCTTGATGACGCGAACCCCGCTGAGCTTGAAAAATTCATGCGGCAGACAGGCGCCGACATCCTCGTCGGCGGTGTCAAGGAAAGACCGCTCGCATACAAGCTTGCGGTAGCCTTCTGCGACCACAACCATGAGCGCAAACAACCGCTCGCCGGGTATGACGGCGCCGTCAATTTTGCCAAAGAAATCAACATGACCATAAACAGCCCGGTCTGGAAATTATTAAAAGAGGAGGCAGCGGTGTGATGGGCGGTAATAAAAATTATACGAATCTTACGGTAAATCCCTGCAAAATGTGTATGCCTCTTGGCGCCGTCACCGCCTTTTACGGCATTGAGGGCTGCATGTCGATCATACACGGCTCACAGGGGTGCAGCACTTACATAAGGCGTCACATGGCCACCCATTACAACGAGCCGATAGATATCGCGTCTTCATCGCTGACCGAGCAGGGCACAGTCTATGGCGGCGAACAAAACCTGATAGCGGGCATCAAAAATCTTGTCAGGCAGTATTCGCCGAAAGTAGTCGGCGTAGCGACAACCTGCCTTGCCGAAACAATAGGCGAGGATGTGCCGCGTATCTTGCAAAAGCTTAAATACGATCCGGATTGCGCAGACCTTGAGCTTGTCTCAGTTGCAAGCCCGGGCTACGGCGGCACACAGTTTGAAGGCTTTCTCGCGGCTACTCTTGCGGTTGTCAAACAATTTGCCGACGATAAAACGCCGAACAGCGATGTGAATATAGTTGCGACTTATATGAGCCCCGCTGAAATGCGCTATATAAAGGATCTGTTTGATGCTTTCGGTCTTACCTACATTCTTGTTCCGGATATATCCGACAACCTTGATAACGTTTATAATCCGGTTTACAGCAAACTGCCGCAGAGGGGCACGAAGATTTTGGATATACACCGCATGGCGGGCGCTCGATTCACCGTGGAAATCGGTCTTTTTTCGGGCGAATACTCTGCGGCGCGTTATTTGAATAAAGAATTCGGAGTGCCTTTTGAAAGTGTGCCGCTGCCCGTTGGGCTTCGTGCCACCGACAGGCTTATAAAACTTTTGTCACGGCTTTCCGGCAGACCTGTGCCGGAGCATTTAAAGCGTCAGCGCGGCAGATACCTTGACGCGATGGTTGACGCACATAAATATTGCGGTGAAGCTCGCGCTGTTATCTATGGCGAGCCAGAAACTGTCTATGCTGTGACGAACCTTTGCTGCGAATGCGGAGTTTTCCCCGCTGTCGTCGCCTGCGGCTCCAAATGCAAGGAGTTAAACGGTTTGCTGGGTGATGATATTTCAAAAATATCCGCCGTAAGGCTTGAATCTCGTTATGATATTATCGATGAAGCCGATTTTGACAAAATAGCACAGCTCATCAAAGACCGCGGGCTTAACCTCATGATTGGAAACTCCGACGGCAGGCGGGTTGCGGAAAAATTGCCGCAGGTTACGCTTGTTCGCACCGGTTTTCCTGTTCACGACAGGGTTGGCGGTCAGCGCCAGCTGCATGTTGGATATGAAGGTTCTCTGCGCCTGATGGACGAGATCGCGAACGCAATGCTGAACCGGCGCGAAACAACTTACCGCAAGGAACTATTCGATAAATATTATAACGGCGGGGTGAAGCCAATCCAAACTGCGGCACCGTCCGCGTTAACGCCTGAAAAGGTTAAGGAAAAAACCAAAACGCACCCCTGCTATGATTGTTCGGCTTGCGGCAGTGCCCGTATTCATCTTCCGGTTGCGCCGGCCTGTAACATTCAGTGCAACTACTGTTCACGAAAATTCGACTGTGCTAACGAATCGCGGCCGGGCGTAACAAGCGGCGTGCTTTCACCTGAAGAGGCGGTAAAAAAGTATCTTGAAGTCAAGAAAAAAGTACCGAACCTGAGCGTTGTGGGTATAGCCGGCCCGGGTGACGCCCTTGCCAACTTCGAGAAAACCAAAGAGACACTTCTAAAGATACGTGCCGTTGACCCAGATGTGACTTTCTGCCTTTCAACCAACGGTCTTATGCTTCCGTTTTATGCCGCGTCGCTTGTTGAAATCGGCGTAAGCCATGTAACGGTCACGGTGAACGCCGCGGATGAAGCGACAGGCGCAAAGATTTACCGCTTTGTCAATTACTTTGGAAAACAGCTGAAAGGCGAAGAGGCTGCGCGCACACTGCTTAACAATCAGCTTTCAGGCATTCGTTTTCTATCCGCTAAAGGGGTTGCGATAAAAGTAAATATTGTGCTTTTAAAGGGCATAAACGATGGGCAGATTGACAGAATCGTGAAAACGGTGAAAGACTGCGGCGCGATGATAACAAATATCATGCAGCTGATTCCCGTCAAAGGCTGCCCTTTTGAAACTTTAGAGCTGCCGAGCAATAAGGAGCTTAACCTTGTCCGCAAAAACTGCGGTGAGATTCTGCCTCAGATGTATCATTGCCGCCAGTGCCGCGCCGACGCCATAGGTACGCTCGACAATGATATCTCGATTGATTTTCGCGGCAGTGAAAACGGTGAACAGAAAGACGGAGAGCGTATGACAGATGAAGAACAGGTGCTGCGTTTTGCGGTGGCTTCAAAAAGCGGCATGATTGTTGACAGCCATTTTGGTCACGCCAAGGAGTTTTACATCTACGAATGTTCAAAGAACGAAGTTCGTTTTGTAGAAAAACGCGCTGTAAGCAAATACTGCGGAGGGCCGGAGTGTGACGACGATCAGGAAGATAAAATAGACGGAATCATCGAAAAGCTTGGCGACTGCGACGGTATCATCTGCATGCGGATCGGCGTTATGCCGGGCCGTATTCTGCAAGATAAAGGCATAGCGGTTTTCAGCATTTATGACAGGGTTGAAGACAGTGTGCGCAAGGCAGCTCAGCTTTTGGCCGAGATGCCGGAAAGAAATATCGTAAAAACCGATAGTTAATACTAATTTTCAAAAAACGAGTTGATAAAAATTCGCATCAAAACCCATATATCAAAGCTTTTGGCGCGAATTTTATCTGCTTTTCAATCGGAAATTAGTATAAGGAGGAATGAAGTATGGAAGCACCAAAACATCATGTGTTTGTATGCCTTAGCTGCCGACAGAACGGGCAGCTTCGTGGAGCTTGTTTTTCCAAGGAGGCCGGAGAGGTCCTGCAAAAATTCAGCGAGGTCGTCGATGAGCATGAATTGACCGATGATGTTATGATCACCAACTGCGGCTGCTTTGGACTTTGCAGTCATGCGCCGGTTGTCGCCGTTTATCCCGAAGGGGTTTTCTACGGAGGCGTGACACCCGACGATGTGGAAGAAATCGTGGAATCTCATCTTGAAAACGGGCAGAAGGTCGAGCGCCTGATAATAAAGTAGCCCAAGTGTCTGGAAACAGGTACTTAAAAAAAATATTATTTGGGCAATAGGGGAGGGTTTATTAATGAAAATGCTAAAAATTAAACGCAGGATTATAGCCATTAGTCTGGCAGCAGCCATGGTGCTGGCTTTAGGAGGATGCAGCAGCGGTGCTTCACAATCTTCTTCACAGCCGTCGTCGGCAGCATCGTCAAAATCCGCACCGGTTGAAATTACTGTGTTTGCCGCCGCAAGTCTCACCGAGAGCTTTACCGAGCTTGGCAGTGATATTCTCGATAGCGACAATATCAAAGTAAAATTCAACTTTGCCGGCAGTCAGGCGCTGGTGCAGTCTGTCGAACAGGGAACATCGGCAGATGTGCTTGCTTTTGCCAGTGAGTCGTACATGAAAGAAATGAAGACAAAAGGCTATGTCAGCGACTACAGCATTTTTACGAAAAATACCCTTGTTGCCTGCAAGCTGAAAACCAATACGAAAGCGCTTACAAAACTTTCTGACCTTGCAAAACCGGGCGTAATTATAATAGCAGGCGATAAAACGGTGCCCTGCGGGAGCTACTTTGACACTGTTATAGGAAAATCCAAGCTTTCCGATTCAGAGAAAAAAGCGGTAGACGCCAATATAAAGAGCAAGGAAATGAGTGTTAAGGATGTTCTGGCAAAGATACAGTCGGGCAACGGGGATTTCGGCATAGTTTATACAACCGACATCACTTCGGCTGTGAAGGACGTTGTCGAAGAGATAAACCTTCCCGAATTTGATTCGGCAAAGCCTTTATATCCTATCGCGGCGGTAAAAGACAGCAAACAGGCCGAAGCCGCGAAGAAGTTTGTTGATCTTGTAATGTCCGATAAAGGCAAAGCGGTTTTGAAAAAATATAAATTCATCACAGAATAACATCCCCGGGAGGCTTTTAAAATGCTGGCAAGAACACAGACGACAAACAGCCGAGTAAACATTCAGTCCGGTGTTCGATCACGACAGAGCGCGCATGCGAAGTTTTCATATGAGGATTTTGCCGCGGCTATTTTTAAAAAATCCATTTTAGCACTTGTCGTTGTGGCAATTACGGTTTTTCTTCTGCTGATGGTTATGCCTATTATATCAATGCTCCAATTTTCTGGTTTCTCGCGGATATGGCAATCCGTTGCGCAGTTTGACGGTCTTGCGGCAATCTCACTGAGCCTTTATACGACCGCGATCACGGCGCTGTTCACATTCCTGATCGGTACCCCTGTAGCATTTTTGCTTTCACGTTATCGCGGCCTTAGGGCGGTAAGAGCGCTGAGCGTAGTTTTCCAACTGCCAATCGCCCTGCCGCCGTCAATTGCCGGCATCGCACTTCTGCTCTTTTTCGGAACAAACGGCATAGGAGGTCGCCTGCTTGCCGCGCTTGGCGTAAATATAATATTTACGCCAATAGCCGTGATGATTGCACAGTTTTTTGTAAGCTGCCCGCTTTATGTTCAAAGCCTGCGTCTTTCGGCAAATGCCGTACCTGAGGAGCTTTTTGAAGCGGCATATGTAAACGGGGCCGACGCAATTACTACAGTAGTAAGATTTATAGTCCCCATGCTGCGGCCCGCAATAGTCTCCGCCATCATCGTTTCTTATATCAGATCGCTTGGTGAATTCGGCGCTACACTTTTGTTTGCGGGCAATATGGCAGGCGCCACATCGACAATGCCTCTGCACATCTATACGCTCATGCAAAGTGACGTAAGGCTCTCCGCCGCGTTTTCAATTGTGCTCATAAGCATAGCGGCAGTTATAGTCGTAGTGATCAAAGGGCTTTTAGGGCGGGAGGAAGTGTAATTATGAAAAATATAAGCATTACCGACGTAACGCTTATGGCACTTCCTCAGGTTTCGCAAAAGGCGGCGCTTGATTTTTGCAGGCTTACACTCGGTATGGGTGCTGCTTTTGTGGAAATGCCGCCGGTTCTTTACCGCCGCATCGAAGGCGGCATAGATCCCCGCAACATTTCGTTGAGGATAAGCTCGTTAGATGAATATGTTCACTTCAAAGGGCGAGGGCTAGGTACATTTTCGGCAGATAAAAACGCCATAAAAAGCATTTTTGGTGAAAACCCGGTTGGCGGCACGGAAGATAGAGAAACATGTGGAGATATAACGGCAATACTTTCGGCTGATTATAAAGAAAAACCAACCGGGTCTAATCAAAGAAACATTGCTTTTCGACTTTGCGGATTTGAAGAGGTTATGCTTGGGGATTATTCTTTGACATTTTCCGCTTTAATAAAAAGTTTCGGAAAAGATATATGCATTGACCCTTATGACGCAAGATATACCGCAGCGGCGGCTGCGCTCGAATTTATTTATAGCGGCGGCACGAATGTGTGCACGTCGTTTTGCGGGCTTGGCGGGCATGCCGCGACCGAACAGTTGATGGAGTCTTTCAATGTCATGGACGACGCACATTACAATTTGACCGATCTGCCAAGGCTTCGGGCAGTCTGCGAGAGCATGACAAGGCGCTCACTTCCCGGCAATTTACCGGTGGCAGGGCGGAGCATTTTTGTTTATGAATCCGGTATACACGCCGATGGAATCGGCAAGAACCCGGTCACCTATGAGCCATTTGATCCCGTCAGCGTGGGCGCGAGCAGAATTCTCGCTGTCGGCAAGCATTCCGGGAGGGCGGCCATACGGCAAAAACTGCTTGAAATGGGGCTTATGCCGATTGATGGCCTTTTGACCTCGCTTAACGAAGAGGTTCGGGTGTTAAGTGAAAAAAGAGGGCGCGGCTTGAGCGACGACGAATTTCTGGGGCTCTACAATGATATCGCGCAAAGAAATTGAAGGTGGTTGAATGGCGGAAAAAACACTTTTCATCGTCGACACAACTCTTAGAGACGGCGAGCAGCGGGCCGGCCTTGCTTTTTCACGCAATGGCAAGAAGGCATGTGCGCGCATAATGGACAGGATAGGCATATATCAGATTGAGGCGGGCATTCCCTCCATGGGCAAAAGCGAAAAAGAAGCTATAATTGACGTTAAAGAAGCTTGCGCGCACACATTGGTATCGGTTTGGTGCCGCATGAATGAAAACGATATTTATGACGCGTTTGACTGCAGACCTGATATTATTCACATCGGTGTGCCTGTGTCTGATATACAAATTAAGGTCAAATTGCGAAAGGATCGCCAGTATGTTGTTGACCAGATGAAACGCTGCTTCACATTAGCGGCGGAGCATGGGTATGAAGTAACACTGGGATTCGAGGATTCTTCACGCGCAGATCTTTCTTTTTTGAAATATATGGCCGCTTTGTCTCTTTCACTTGGCGCAAAGCGTATCCGCTATGCGGACACTGTGGGTGTCGCTTCACCTCACAAAATAGCCTGTGAAATTTCTTCACTTGTAAAAACGGGAGCGGAAGTCGAAATTCACGCACATGACGACCTTGGACTTGCCGCCGCGAACACATTGGAAGCGGCAAAAAGCGGAGCGCAATACGCAAATACTACCTTTTTTGGAATTGGCGAAAGAGCCGGAAATTGCAATATCAGAAAACTCGCAGCAGCTGCGAGCGGATTGTTTAACCTTGGATTCAGCAATGAATACAGCAAAATTTTAAATGCGGAGCAGGAAATAGGCGAGGCGCTGGGCCTTAACTGCGATGGCACTCCGACATTCTTGTACGGCTGATGCCGTATTTTTTGGCAGTATATCCAGCTATTTAAAGGGGGCTGCGTTTATGAAACATACAATAGCTGCAATTTTAAACGATATGGGGACAACGTCAG
Source organism: Ruminococcaceae bacterium UBA1320 (assembly GCA_002306975.1). Taxonomy (GTDB): domain Bacteria; phylum Bacillota; class Clostridia; order Oscillospirales; family Ethanoligenentaceae; genus Ruminiclostridium_D. The sequence continues at coordinate 6,737 of DBTI01000098.1, read as the reverse complement.
ATTTTTCTGAGGGAAAGCAGTTCAAAATTTTCGCGGTGGACGGTGAAGACTGGTCTATAGCCGGCAGCCTTCAGTTCAGCATTGAAAATCAGGCAAGCATGGGCAAGGTCAGACGGGAACTAATCGACCTTGAACGCACTCTTTCGGAAATACTTGACCACGACAGCAAGGTGATCGTCGGCAGCGATATTTCAGGGCTGCCTTATAATATTTTTGATGCTGCCGGATACACCATATTTGAAATTGAGGGAGAACCGGAGCAGTTTATTTTAAGACTGGGGGCACAGCTTGAAACTCAGCTCTTAAAAATTGACGAAGGCGAAACCATAATATATACAGACAGACCTATTGAAATAGGTGAGGGCAAATATCATATAGACCTGAAAACACTACAGGTAAAAAAGCCGGGTATAACTTCAAAGCAGGCGCTTATGCCTTTTTTTTCATCTATTCCGTTTTTAAGCCTTGAAATTATATGTGCGCATATTCCACCGTGGTTTGACCGTGAATTCGGCAGGCTTAATCTTAAATACAGGTCAAAAAAGTTAGACGGTTCCTTGCGTGTAATCGTTACACACAAGGTTTGCGGAGAGGACGCTGTGTCATGCGAGAGCTGAAAACAGATGTTGGCTTACTTCGCGGCGTGATGTTTGACGGTTATTTCAAAAACGGCGTGCTCAAAGAATGTACACTCGTAGAGAAAAACAGAATTAACACGCCGCTTGGCTTATTGATACCGCAATATGAAGATGACGGGGTGAGACGGAAATTCACCTCGTCACTCTCATTTTATCAAAACGGCGCGCTCAAAAAGCTGTCGCTTCAAGAGCAGACAGAGGTGGATACCCCCATTGGTAAAATACCGGCCGAACTTTTGACCTTTTATGACAGCGGCGCGTTGATGCGTGTGTTTCCGCTAAACGGCAAGATAAGCGGATACTGGACGGAAAATAGTGAATACGGGCTTGCAAAGTCTATGCAGCTTAATTTTCCGTTTGGTAAAATAGAAAGCAAAATCATCTGCGTTAACTTTTATGAGAGCGGTTCGGTCAAAAGCCTTACCTTCTGGCCGCGGGAAAAGCTGTTTATAAATACGCCGTATGGTGAAATACCAATACGAATAGGCTTGTCTTTGTATGAAAACGGTTCAATCAAATCGGTTGAACCGTTAAAGCCTTATGCGGTTAGCACGCCCATAGGAACAATTATGGCTTTTGATATTGACGCTGTGGGCATAAGCGGCGACTTAAACTCACTGAAATTCAATGAGAACGGTACGGTAGCGGAGCTCAAAACCATTTCCAATTCCATTGAAGTAATAAAATCAGACGAGACCGTGACGCATTATGAGCCAACACTTGTAATAAGCCACTTCAGCGATGAATTAATGGCCATAAAGCCTCTTATTGTCTCCTTCTGTGATGGCAAAGTATATTTTGGAGAGGATAAAAAGTATTCTCATGATATATCCGATGTGATAATAAAAATTAAGACGTTCGACAGAAAATCCGGAGGAAATGCCTGTGAAGGATGTAAATAGCCGGATTTTTAAGTTGAATAAAAAGTGTAACAGGGTTCTTATGTGAAAATTATTGCAGTTTCAAATAAAAACGGGAAGGCAGGACGTTATATTCCTCTTTGATTTTGCAATTGCTATGATAAAAAATCATTACTTTTTGGCTATATGTGTTATAATAACGTTAGTCAAAATATTTTTTCTGGGGGAAACAAACAGTTGGATAACTCATGTTTTTATTGCGAAAAGGATCAAAGATTAGATGAACTGATGATTGAGATCAAGAAACTAAATGTTTCAACGGTTTATCTTTTTAAGGAGCAAACTTATCGCGGCCGCTGCCTTGTTGCATACGAAAAACACGCAAAAGAGTTTTATGAGCTTTCAGACGAGGAACTTGACCTGTTTATGAAAGATGTACGGCAAGTTGCTCGCGCAATTCAAAAAGCATTTTCACCTGACAAAATAAATTATGGCGCATATGCCGATACATTAGCGCATTTGCATTTTCACATCGTTCCAAAATATCAGGACGGCTATGGATGGGGATCAACATTCGAGATGAATCCACACAAAGTATATTTAGAAGACAGTGAAAATGAAAAACTGATTGCAAAAATAAGAGAGAATCTTTAAACTAATCAGCTTCTTTCTAAAAATTAAATTGCTGTAATCAGCTAAATTAATATAAAGCAGATACTCTTTTCAATTAGTAAAGAGTATCTGCTTTGTTTTTTGCAACAAAATAATAACTTTTTATCGTAATTGAAAAAAACGTTATATTCTAAAATAGAAATTGACAAAAAAACTATATTGTAATACAATAATTGCAATTAGTAATTTGGTAAATTACTAATTTACTAAATTACTAATTGAAGGTGCGATTATGAAAATTCCTACAACATTAAAGCATAAGCCGGTTGTTGTTTCAGAAAACTATGAAAACGTTGACGGCAGATTGGCCTATAATTCAGACGCAAAAGGGCTTTCACTCGGTCTGGCTCAATGGAATGACCGCGGCAAAATAGATATTTCTGCAAAGGTCTGGCGGCACACAGGGGAAAAATGGTCTCGCCAGTCAGAAGAATTACCCTTGCACCGTGTTCTTGATCTGGCGATATTAGTCTGTAGAACCAAGCAATATTTTGGAGAGGCTTATCGCTTTGAAAAATTATATGACCCTGATAATACAACGATTGACCGCGTTGGTTTGCAGGGAGATGCCATGTCCATTTCGGTTTGCACCGATAATCCGATGATTGATGAGGATATTAAATTGTTTGCAAATGCGCTTGGCACAGATGATGAACTGATTGGTGAGCGCCTTAAGACACTTTCGCGAATCCTAAAAGAGATGGGGTACTGATAACATGGATAAAGAGAAAAAGAAAGAGCTTCAAGCAACTTATAAGGAGCGGAAGATAACAGGAGGAATCTGCGCGATAAAAAATATCGCCAATGGAAAAATGCTGATATCTTCAGTTGTTGATTTGCAGGCGTATAAAAACCGATATGAATTTTCAAAAATAACCGGCAGCTGCGTTAATAAAATCATAGAAAAAGACTGGAATGAATTCGGTTCCAATTCTTTTGAATTTGTAGCGCTCGAGGAATTAGAGAAAAAAGAGACTCAAACAGATAAAGAATTTGCCGAAGATTTAGAAACACTTGAAGAAATGTGGCTTGAAAAAGTAAATCCTCACGACATATATTGATTTTTGATTATAACCTGATGAGTGTTTAAGTTATTACAATTTCCAATTAACAAAATTACTTTGCTTGAATGTCGAGCACAAATTTTTTTAAGGTTAATACACGGCATAACTAAAAGCGGGCGTTTCGAAAGCAATTTCGAAACGCCCGCTTTAGTTATTTACTATCTTTTGTTGCTTGCTTGATATTTTTGCCCTTGTCTTTTCCTTTGGCAAACAGCGTCGATTTACCGAGCCGTTTGTTTACGTTTTCGCGCAACAGAACATACAAGACAGAACAAAGCGGAATATTAATGAGCATTCCGATAACACCGAAAGCGTTGCCGCCGATAGTAACAGCGACAAGAACCCACAGGGCGGGAAGCCCTATTTTAGAGCCCACAACTCTCGGATAAATAAGATTGCCTTCTATCTGTTGGAGAATAACAAAATACAAAATAAACCAGAGAGCCGTGATCGGGCTGGAGGTTAAAATGAGCAATGCGCCAATTAAAACGCTGAAAAATGCTCCGATTATAGGAATTAGAGCCATAAATACGACAAGAACAGATATGAGGAGCGCGTATGGAAAACGGAATATGCACATACCAATAAAGCAGAGCGTTCCGAGTATACAGGCTTCCGTAACCTGACCGGCAATAAAATTCGAAAAGGTACGGTTTGTAAGCCTGCAAATTTTAACTGTCTTTGTGTATGCTTTAATCGGTAAATAAGCAAATAAAGCTCTTTTCAACTGGCTTTGCAGCTTCTCTTTTTGTGCCAGAATGTTGATTGCGATAACAAGGCTCAAAATTGATGTAATAGCGCCTTTGAACACGTTTGCTGTTACAGCGACGGTTGAACCGACGAGCAGGCTTGCTAATTGCCTGCCGTACGTTGCGAGCATTTCACTGATGCTTGACCAGTTTACGCTTAAACTACTGAAGTATTCACCGATTCCCGGATATTTAGTACTTAATTTTTGGATTTCGATTTGAAGCTGATTAAAAAACGGCGGTATGTTATTTGTAAGGTTGGTAATTGTGTTAACAAGCTGAGGTATAATAATAAGTAAGATCAAGGTAAAAATACCGAGAATAATGATGAATGTTAATAGGATGCACAGAGGTCGTCGGAATTTAGGCCATATTTTTGTAAATCTGCGGTTGAGCGGGGCAAAAAGCCGCGTTTCTACCTGAAACATTAAAACATTTAAAATAAAAGCAAGTGCCAAGCCAAGCAATATGGGCGTCAAAATGCCGCCTAAATAATTTGCAATTTGGGGAACGCGATAAAGGTTTTGCAGACACCAATAGAGCGCAACACCAAAGGTGATGAGCAATAACAACTTTTTTATATTACCTTTGTTGAATTCCATTTCTATTTCCTTCGCTTTCACTATTAAAGTGGAATCGTTTCGTTTTAAATTTGAATTTGCAATAGGTGGTTAAATGTTCCTTATCTATGATTGATATTATACCATACTATTGACTAATATTTTATTTAAATTGCGTTTTAAACTATTTTATTGGAAATATAATTACTTTTTTGTTTATTGCAATTTCAAATCAGAGCGGGAAAACACGATGTTGTCTCCCCCGCCGGAAGGCGGGGGAGACAACAAAGCTATTTCTACTTTACATATTGCATTGACGGCATAGCATGAAAAATCATTGACAATTTAATCCGCTTGCAATAGTATTTATGTAACAGGTAACTGCCTTATGTGGGGGATTCGGCTGAACGGAGGCAGGCAGATGATCGGAAATACCGCATACCGCGCCACGCATGGTCATCAGAAGGGGAATAATTATAAATGGCTGAAAAGTACAAGTACGAAAAGGTAATATATTATCTGAGAAACCAGATCTCAGATAAAAAAATCGGATTTAACGAAAAAATTCCATCGGAGAATGAATTGTCGGAAACATTTGGTCTTAGCCGTTTCACAGTTCGAAGAGCCATTGAAATTTTGACGAATGAGGGGCTTTTGGAAAAAAGGCATGGAAGTGGAACATTTGTAAAAGCTCTTCCTTTTCAAAAACAAAGCACCGGTGTAATCGGCGTTATAACAACTTATCTTGACGACTATATTTTTCCAAGCATTATCAAGGGCATCGAAAATGTAATGACAAAGAACGGCTATGCAATAAGCCTTGGAATCACCAGCAATGATACCGAAAAAGAGGCAGCATGCCTTCAGTCAATGCTTTCACAGAATATTGACGGGCTGATCATCGAAGGAACAAAGAGCGCGCTTCCAAATCCCAATTTATCCATACTTCAAATGTTTGTAAAAAAACATATACCTCTGCTTTTTATAAACGGAAATTACAGCGGTTTTGAAAGCTCTTATGTTTTGATGAATGATGAAGGCTCCGGCTACATGGCGACCCAGTATCTGCTTGAAAACGGGCATACCGAAATAGGCGGCATCTTTAAATCAGACGACATACAGGGGCATAAGCGGTATAACGGTTTTGTTAACGCCTGTCATGAATTTGGCATAAAATTAAAGCAGGAAGCTGTGCTTTGGTACACCACTGAAGACATTGAAACAATATTCAGCAAAAATTACGACAGCTTTTTTATGCAACGCTTTCAAAATTGCTCGGCACTTATTTGCTATAATGATCAGATTGCCGTTAAAACAATTGAAACATTTGAACGGAACGGCAAGTTCATCCCGCAGGATGTTTCGGTGATCGGCTTCGATGATTCGGAACTGTGCAAAATACCGTCGGCAAAGCTCACTTCGGTTTCTCATGCCCGCAGTGAAATGGGTGAAAAAGCGGCCAGCGCTATTCTTGATTTGTTAAAGTCAGAAAAAGAAGTAAAAACAATTCTGCTGTCAAAGCTAGTTCTGCGGGATTCTGTAAAAAAGTTAGTGTAAATTACTGAATAATCATATTGACTATGGCAATTTATAATATTATAATAAAAGTAAAGCAAGATGTACGTACAAGTTGAAGAATGCGTATAAGTCAGGAGTTTTAAAAATGAGTAAAAAATATACAATAGGAATTGATTACGGCTCATTGTCAGGCAGGGCTGTGCTTGTTGACGTTTCAACCGGAGAAGAACTCGCGTCAAGCGTTTTGGAATATCCGCACGGCATAATGGATCAATATCTGCCCGACGGGAACAAACACCTTCCGGCTGATTACGCCCTTCAGCACCCTCAGGATTATATTGACGTGCTGTCCACAACAATTCCCGATGTGTTAAAAAAGGCCAACGTGTCGGCGCATGATGTTATCGGAGTGGGTATTGATTTCACCTCATGCACGGTGATGCCGGTTACAGCCGACGGCGTCCCTCTTTGCTTTTTGGAGCAATACAAACAAAACCCGCACGCTTACGTTAAGCTGTGGAAGCATCACGCCGCTCAGGACAAGGCTAACCGCCTGAACAAAACTGCGGCCGATCGAGGCGAAAAATGGCTGAAAAGATACGGCGGCAAAATATCCGCCGAATGGGTTATACCGAAAATCTGGCAGATCCTTGACGAAGATCCTGATTTATACGCG
>DBTI01000179.1:5012-6643 GCA_002306975.1 Ruminococcaceae bacterium UBA1320 | reverse complement strand
GGACTGCAGGTCTTGCTTTAAAATCCGTGTCACACGGGTTTTCGGGGAACGTCGTATTTTCAACAAGGGTTCCGATTTTCATAAGGCCGAAAGCTGGTATGACTGGCGCGAGCCGGGCGATTTCTGATGAAGTTACCGACAAACTCATCGCATTAAAACGAGTGTTGAGTGATTCCACGGACATGCCGCAGGACAGAATCATGGCGCACGTTGAAGAGGTTTTGCTATCCCACAACACCTGCGTTTTGTGCACTGCAAACGACGGCGGTGCCCGCGCAACGCCTATTGCATATGTTTATCGAAACGGCGCGCTCTTTTTTTTGAGTGAGGGCGGTGAAAAATTCGCGCGCTTGTACGCGAACCCACAGGTCAACATCGCTGTTTTTGACGCCTACAGCAGTTTTGACAAGCTCCTTGGCGTTCAAATTGAGGGGCGCGCCGAAATGATTGAAACTTTCAGCGACGAGTATATTGATTTTATAGAGTCCAAAGGGTTAACCGAAGAAAAACTGAGGAAGCTGCCAGTGGCGCTTAACCTTTTTAAGGTTTTACCGGAAAGAATAGAAATTTTGGATTCCGGGTTTGCAAATGAGGAATTTGAGGTTAAAGAGGTGTGGAAGAGATAGATTTCTTTCTCTTCTTGTATAATTAGAGTGCACAACTTCTTACCTTGTTTAAAAGTACATTCTTTTAATAATTTCATCGTCGCTAACACCTTGACAAAGTTGTTAGTTGAAGATCGAAACCTTTAAACAGTAAAACCAAAAATAGCCACTCATAAATTATGAGCTTCTTGAAAATTCCAAGAAGCCCATAAACATTTTATTTTTTACCTCTGCTTTTTATAAACATGGCAAGCTTCACAACCTCATACCACATAACCGCAACAAAAGAAATGATCACAACGGTTAAAAATTGCAAACCGTCAAGCGGCGACAGCCGCAAGAAGCTATTTAACGGCGTGTAGAGAATAACAAGCAGCCCTGCAATCGTTCCAACCGTGATTGCCCACATAACCTTGTCTTTTATAAGGCGTTTAATTGACTGAAAGGCGAAGTCTCTTTGCGAACTGTTAACCTGAACAAGCAAAAGGTTGCTTATAAGAATAATGGCAAGACCCATTGTTCTTGCAAGCGGCGCGTTGTTATGCGTGTTTTGCAAAACAGTCATGTATGTTAAAAATGACGCTGCGAAAACCGCAAAACCTTGAAGCAGACTTTTGATAAGCATTTTAGCACTCAGCAGCTTTTCTTGCGGGTTTCTTGGCGGGCGCTCCATAATATCTCTTTCAGCGGGCTGTCGTTCCAAAACAATCGAGCAGGTGGGGTCGATAACAAGCTCAAGCAGCACAACATGCAACGGCAAAAGCATCAGATAAGCGGGGCTTATGTGCAAAAGCGGTGCGAGCAGTGAGGAAAAAGCAATAGGAATGTGGATTGTGAAAACATAACCCACTGCCTTTCTGATGTTGTCATAAATCCTTCTGCCGTCCCCTATTGTATCAACAATGGTTGAAAAATTATCATCAAGCAATATTAAATCCGCGGCTTCCCTTGAAACCTCAGATCCGCGTTTGCCCATTGCTATGCCGATGTCGGCGTATTTGAGCGCGGGCGCGTCATTGACGCCGT
>DBTI01000179.1:0-4763 GCA_002306975.1 Ruminococcaceae bacterium UBA1320 | reverse complement strand
CCAGCGCGGGCGCGTCATTGACGCCGTCGCCAGTCATTGCAACAACATGACCGTTAGCCTTGAATGCCCTTACGATTCGCATTTTATGTTCGGGCACAACGCGTGAGAAGATGTTTACTTCGCGGATTTTTTCACGCAGTTCCTCATCGGTCATTTTGTTAATCTCGTCACCCGTGATTACATTGTCGCAGTTTGGCATTTCTATCTTTTTCGCAATTGAACTTGCCGTAACACCGTTATCGCCCGTTATCATAACAACTCGCACACCCGCTTTGGTACAGCGGCGTATATCGCCTTTCACAGATAACCGCGGAGGATCAGCAAGACCGACAAGGCCGCAAAGCACAAGTTTGCATGAGGTTAACTCGGCAGGAATTTTTTCGCTTTCTCCTAAATCCATGCGCCCGACCGCGATAACTCGCAGACCTTTTTGCGACATTTCAAGCAATTTTTCTTCTGTCTGCCTGCGGATTTCATCTGATGAATCGCACAGTGTCAGAATGCGCTCGGGTGAGCCTTTTGCAGCCACCGTGATTTTGTCACCGTGTTTCCAGACATGACCCATCATTTTCGCGGCGTTGGTGAACGGGTATTCCGCTGCAAGCTCACTGCCAAAAAGCTGTTCTTTTGTTAAGCCGAGGCCTTCGCAGTGGGCAAGCATTGCTTTCTCCATGGGGTCATAGGCTTCGGTTTCACAGCCCATCCCCATGATTTCACACATAGCTTTTGTGTTGCCGTCTGTCGCCCATGTATCCTGAACCGTCATCTGATTCATCGTTATTGTACCGGTTTTGTCAACGCAAAGGACCGATACCGCTCCCAAGGTTTCTACAGCCGGCAGTTTTCGCACAAGAGACTGCTTTTTTGCTAGCCGCCATGCACCCATCGAAAGAAAAACGGTGAGTATAACCGGAAATTCCTCCGGTATCATCGCCATCGCGAGCGTAATGCCGGACAGCACGCTTTCAATCAACCGGTCTTTGAACAAATGATCGGGAAGATTGAGCCATGTCACAACACCGACCAGCGCGAAAAGCACGGCGGCAATGCCCGCGCAAAGGGTAACAAGCTTGCCTGTCTGCTTCTGAAGTGGTGTTGGGGTTTCCGGTGCGGACGCGACGTTTGCGCCTATTTTGCCGTATTCGGTCGCCGCCCCGATCTTGTCGACGCGCACTGTGCCGCTGCCCTGTGTGACAAGCGTTCCGGCGTAGCAGTAGTCACGCCTCCAGTGTTCCTTTGGTTCTGTGCCGCTTTGCGCTACAACTTTCCAAACGCCTTCGGTTTCACCTGTCAGCGAAGATTCGTCAACACAAAGGTCATTTTCTCTGACAACCTCGCCGTCCGCGGGAATTTTAAGCCCTTCGGAAATCACCATCAAGTCCCCGGGGACAAGATCGGCGCTGTCAATCTGCTTTTCTTCCCCGTCACGGATTACCGTGCAATGCGGGGCGGAAAGATTTTTGAGCGTTTTTAACGTTTTATCGGTTTTCCACTCTTGTACTATGTCGATGCTTATAATGCCCACAACAAAAACGAGCATAATCGCTCCGTCACGCGCTTCACCTAAAATAAAATAGATCACAGCCGCGACTAAAAGCAGAATAAACATCGGCTCAGATAAAACTTCAAGAATCTTATGAAAAAATTTCTCTTTTTTCATTGGGATCAACTGGTTTTCGCCGTATTCCCTTTGAAATTCTGCCGCTTCTTCGGTCGTCAGACCTTTTAAATTTTTTTGTTCTGTCATAAAAAGTTACCTCCACGATGCCTTTGTCAGGCATTAGTTTGATAGCTCAATGGCATTGCAATAATTCTGCTAATGTTCCAAATAAGTATAAAAATACCCGTGGAACATATAGTACTTTTCTCATCTAAAACATAGACGAGAAAAGTATCACTGTCCCACAGGTGTTGAATTTAAACCCTGCTGCCTTGACGGCCCAGCCCCACAAACCCGAACTTGGGTTTATCGCCTGCTCAGTTTGTACTGTAGATTAAATGCAGTGCAAAGAGATGTATATAATTTATCATATTCGGGCACATGCTGTCAAGTGCAAGTTTTTATTCATTTTTTAAAAAAGTCAAAAAAATCATATTATATTAATCTATACCGGCTTTTGAGCTTCTTCTTTCTAATAATACGTTATTGCGCCATCTGCCTTTAAAGTCCTTCGCCATGTTTTTTCTAACGCCGACTTTGTAAAATCCGCATTTTTCATGCAACTTCAGGCTAGGCAGATTTTCTTCAAATATATATGCCTGAACTGTCCATATGCCTGCCTTTTCAGATTCGGCAATAATGTGGTTTAACAGTATTTCACCAATGCCATTGCCCCGGCATGACTTTGCAATATAAATGCTGACTTCCACCACGCCGCTGAAAACCTCACGGCTGCTTGTTGGGGAAAGTGCCGCCCAGCCTGCAACTTTGCCGTCTATTGTCGCTACGAAACGGCATTTTTCAATGTGGCCGGCGTTCCATTCTTCAAAGTTTGGCACTGTATTTGTATAATTGGCGTTGCCGGAAGCGATACCCTCTTTGAAAATAGCGGCGACATCGTTCCAATCGCCGTCTTGCATTGTTCTAATTGTTATTTCCATTGTTGTTTATCCTTCTTGTATTGAATTTTAGCAACATTCTCCACTTGAACAGTCACAAGACGGCTCGCCGCCTGTAAGTAACCCTTTGATTATAGCGGAAGCACAACCTACGCCGGGATTTACTGAAATGGCTGAGAAGGCGCAATTTTTCGCGCATGCGCCACACTCCATACAACTGTTTTTGTCAGCTATAAACGCTTTCCCTTTGCTTATTTTCAAAACGGCGTGAGGGCAAACATTTACGCACATTCCACAGCCACGGCATTTTTCTGTATTTAATTTTAATGTTACAACGCCTTTAAGATATTTATGTTTCATAACGCTCCCCTCCCTTACAGCAATTTTGCAATCATATCAGCCATTAAAAGTAAACCGCCGATGATCAACGCTATGAGCATAACCGGAATGGCGGCGCGCATCTCTTTTTTTACACCGGTTGGCGAGGTATATGTTGAGCAGCCAGTAAAATTCATGGCAAGGTAGGCTGAAATTGAGGGCAGCAACAAGAAGAAAGAAACCGCCTGCAAAATTCCGATGTCTCTAATCATAAAAAAGCTGACAAACACCGCCCACAAGAGTCCAAGCAGAGCGCCTTTTAAAGAAAAAGCGCGTCCGGGAATCAATGGCAAAAGTATCGGCGTTATAACAGTTCCCACAACAGCCGCGCCTAAAAATGCTATAAATTCATATAATCCAAAGCTGCCAACACCAACTGCATTGAATATAAAAAATGAGCCGAACAGAATGAGCAGTGGCTTTATGGTGCCAATAAGCTCAACCGGTGTGAGCGCAAGGCGGTCGAACAATGTAAACTGAACTGTTCTCATCCGTGGCGTTGCATTCATATCTGAATTTAAAAATACTTTTATATCCGTCGCTCTGACAGGACCATAGATTACGTGAAAGCCAATCTTCTTCATTACCTCGTGCGCCGCTACACCGGTTGCGCCAAGCTGAGGCAGGATTATATTCCTGTGTTTTACTATGCTGTCGAGTTTTACGTTTTCTATTCTGTGAACAAGCTCATTTGTTCCAAATGTGCCTTTTCCCGCGGCGCACCAGACATTAACGCCTTTTGTGTCAAGCACCAAAATCCACAAATTCAATCCATTCAGCTCGTGGCGAAATTTGTCAAAGCTCAGTTTATAGTTTGCCGTGACAAGCACCGGCGAATCTTCATCTGGATTTCCGACACAGTAAAGACCCGAGGCAACCGTATATTTCATTCGCCCAATTCCAAAACGCACCCTTAGCTCCCCAGCAAAGTCTTTTATCGTTAACTTCGTAGAAACCTGCGGGATTTCTCCCACCGGCGTTTGTAGCGATCCTGTTATATAATGTTCCTTTATCTCCGGCTGCTTATTGCAACCGCAGCCTGCCCCACATCCGCCTGCCATCTGCGCGGCGGCACCATGTCCTACCACTTTAACCTTTGCTGCCATCTTCCCGCCTCCTTGAGTATATAGAAAAAAGTATATGTCATAGATGATTATCTATGACATATACTATCCTACTTATTTATTTGTGTCAAGGGGGTTGAAATATTTATATTAGTCAGCCGACATGTCAGGGTACGCTGTTTCACCGTGCTGTGTGATATCCATGCCGTCATCTTCAACAGAAGATTTCTCGCGAAGTTTGATAACAAGCGAAATTCCCTTAAGTATAATGAAGGTCAAGACACCGGAAAATGCGATTGTTACAACAACGCCGATTGCCTGGATGCCCAGCTGCGCCGGATTTCCAAAGAATAAACCGTCAGCGCCCTGCGGATTAACAGCCTTAGAAGCGAAAAGACCGGTTGCGAGCACTCCCCAGATGCAGCCGACGCCGTGGCAGCCGAAAGCGTCAAGCGCATCGTCATAGCCCAGCTTGAATTTTACATGGCTGACAAAGAAGTAACTCAGCGGGCTTGCGATAAACCCGATTATCATCGCGCACATGACGTTTACATATCCCGCTCCGGGCGTGATAGCCGCAAGACCGACAACCGCGCCGGTAAGCGCGCCCATTACAGTAGGTTTTCCCTGGTGAACGCTTTCGACGATTACCCATGAAAGCATTGCGGCTGCCGCGGAGGCATTAGTTACAACAAACGCGTTTACCGCTATGCCGTTTATGGCAAGGGCGCTGCCGCCGTTAAAACCGAACCAGCCGAACCA
>DBTI01000173.1:4683-4936 GCA_002306975.1 Ruminococcaceae bacterium UBA1320 | reverse complement strand
CCCTCCTGCGGAGAGCAGTTCGCGATTTAAGTTTTGAGGTTTGAAAAGCAAAGTGCGCGCGGATGTTTTTTCGCGCGCACTTTGAAGTTTCTATCACTAATCTTACTTGCGTCTTGCCCCAGCGCAACTGTACCTGCAGAGAGCAATTCTCGATTTTATCGTTAAAACTTCATAAGCAAAGCGCGCGAAAACTTTATTCGCGCGCACTTTGAAGCTTATATCATTAATTTTACCCGCGTCTTGCCCCGGCGCA
>DBTI01000173.1:3467-4431 GCA_002306975.1 Ruminococcaceae bacterium UBA1320 | reverse complement strand
CGCGTCTTGCCCCGGCGCAGCCGGTCAATCAGCAAACATAGTTGAATGAGCAAGGCAGGCGTTTTTCTCTTTTTCCCTTAGAATCTCATAGAACTGTTCGCGCGTTATCTCTCCACTTTTAATTTTATAGGGGTAATAGTAATATATAATACCCGGAACAGCTATGTTAAGAAGCGTCATTATGTTTGGGCATCCTTCCGGGCCCATAAATATTTTCATAACATTCTGCGAGAACATTGTGTCAACATTCATACCAACTAATTGCTTTGCCTTTTTCTCGATTAATTTGCATTCCGCCTGAGGGTACCGATTGAAAATAATTTTCGCATTACCGATAACCAGCTGCTCCATATCGATTTCCAAAGTTACTGTTATATCGTGCTCTTCTTCGGACATATGAGATTCGACGACCCAGATGTTTTTATCTTCCTCCTTTTCATAATAATCCACCTTCAAATTTCGCTCCGCAGTTTTAATCATAAGCTACTTCCTTTCAATTACCCAGTGCTGAGTATATATCGAAAAAGAAAAAGGATTATTTGTCTAATCCTTTTTCAATCTCTTTGAGCCATTCCAGTTCTGCCCGCAAATGGTATATATGATGGCTGAATATCGCTTGAGCACTGGATTTTCCGGCTTCCGGTATCACAAGCATGGCGTTTTCACGATGGGCAATGAGGTTTTTGAGTTTTGATTCAACCGTTTGCTTTGCGCTTTTAAGTGACGATAAAAAATCATCCGGTTCGATTCTTTCGTTAAAAAAAATTGCGCCATCAAGGGGAAATTCAAAATTTAGTATTTCCTCCTGCATTTTTTTGAGAAGTATAGCGAAATATTTTTCGCCGTCTTCTGTAATGCTGTATACTGTCTTCTCCGGTCGGTTTCCGTCTTTATCAGAGATTGCCTCTACATATCCTTTTTCTTTGAGTTTCTCCAAGTGATAATAGATAGTCGGCAGCTTTAT
>DBTI01000173.1:0-3223 GCA_002306975.1 Ruminococcaceae bacterium UBA1320 | reverse complement strand
GATAATAGATAGTCGGCAGCTTTATTTGAGCAAAATCTGATATTTCTTCTTCTACCGTTTGCATTAGCCGATAACCATGCTGCCGGCCATAACGCATGAGCAACCCTAAAATGTAAAATTGTACTTTCATTTTTCTCCTTAATACTCAATACTGACTATCCCAATATAATGCATTAATCAATATTTGTCAAGGGGGAAAGTGTGTACGAAAAAAGCAACTGCGCCTGCGGCGGACACTCCTGCGGAGGGCGATTCGCGATTTAATCTTTCAAGCATAAAAGAAACGGTGTCGCGAAAGTTTCTTTGCGCGCACTTTGTTGCTCATATCACTAAAATTACTCGCGTATTGCCCCGGGGCAGCCGGCATAGGTGAAATAATTTACAATATTTTATATAATATCAAATAAAATATTGTAAATTATTTTCGAAATGGTATTTACAATTACATTATCTGGGTGTATATTATAAATTGTAGAATAAAGGTATATATGATGTTTTAATGTAAAAACAGTCTATATTTTTGGGAAAGAGGGTGGCGCTTTGTATAGCAGCTCCGAATATCCTGATCTTGCCGTTTCTGAAGCAAAAGCTGCACATACTGAAGATGATATTTTACAAAGCAGCCCCGAATATCAAAATCTTTCCCTTCCTAAAACAAGAACAATACATATTGCCGCTTTATTAAAATTGCTGCGACCGGAGCAGTGGGTAAAGAACATCTTTGTTTTTACCGGCGTGCTGTTTTCGGAGCATTTTATTACCGTTTCCAGAATATCAAACCTTCTGATTGCAATAGCCCTTTTTTGCGTGGTTTCCGGTGCGGTATACGTTTTAAATGATCTTGTCGATATCGAGTCGGATAAAATCCATCCGCAAAAAAGATTGCGTCCCCTTCCTTCCGGTCTGGTATCAAAGCCGCAGGCAGTGGCAGTTCTTTTGTCCATGCTTTGCGTTTCGATAGCAGCATCTTTTTTCTTCAATTTTCAGTTTGCATTAATCATTCTTGCCTATTTTCTGATTAACATCCTGTATTCCATTAAACTGAAAAAGATTGTCTTCATAGACGTAATGGTTATTTCCATGGGCTTTTTGCTGCGCGTGATGTCCGGCTATATCGCCATAGGGGAGCACATATCCTTCTGGAGCCTGCTGTGTACATTGTTTCTGACCATGTACCTCGGTCTGAGCAAACGAAAGGATGAACTTATCACGCTTGACCGCAGGGCAGAGGAGCACCGGAAAATACTGAACGAATACTCTCTTGAAATGATTAACCAGATATTGCCGATTATGGCGTCCTGCGCGATACTGTCCTATTCACTTTTCGCCATACAGGTTTCAAGAAATCTGCTGATGGCACTTACTATACCATTGGCGATTTACGGAATGCTCAGGTTTGAATATGTTACCCGGCTGTCCAAATTGAAAATATATTCGCGAATATCGCCGGTCAGAGATATTCCGTTTATACTTAACATGCTCATATTCATAGGCACATCAATAACTGTTATGCAAATTTAAGGGAGTTGAACGTATGAAATTCATTAAAAAGTTTTTTTGGCTGATTTGCTTGCTTATCGGTATTGCAGGTTTTGGAGTAACCTGGTTTGCCTTGCCTCATCAGGGCCCAATCGATAAGATTTGGTGGCTGATCTTTAAGCTGGCCGTCTACTGCTTTATCATTCTGGCTATAGCCTTTTTCCCCAACAAGCACAAGTTGGGGTATTTGCTGGTAATATTGCCATTCTTCGTGTTCTTAGGTTACATATTACCGAAAATAAGCTATTTCGGATTCAGCGGAATCGTACCCGTAAAGTATGATGAGGTAGGAGGGGAATTTTATACGGTTCTCTATCTCCTGCTTTATCCGATGATCAATTTCGCGGTCGCCTTTGCTTACAGGATGGGCGGCGGATCTCCTGGGAAAGTTATCAAAATATCCTTGTTTGGAGTTGTTCTCATCTTCTCGGGATTTTTGGACCTTATGTGGTATGTAATCAATTCTTCTGTGCTTCCCAGCCATTTGCAATATTCCAGCCACATTATCATCTTCTTCGGCAGGGCGCCTACATATTTTGAAGGCATTATCTTTGCGCTTTGCCATATCCCCATTTTGGCAGCCGTATTATTGCTTCCCTTTGACAAATGGATTTCAAAAATATTCAAGGAACCGGAAACAAAGAGTGTCCCTGAACCTGCGCCCGAGCCCGTAAACGTTCAATAAGGGGTGTTTCCATGTGCCGGAAAGAAGCCAGCATCATCATTAACACAAAAGACAGAATCTCCCGGCTTTATGTAGTTCTCAAAGCCCTTGAAGGGCAGGTTGATGACAGCATGGAGGTCATTGTGGTATTTGACGGGTGCAGCAAGGAAACGCTGGATGCTTTTTTCAGTATGCACTTTTGCTATGCTGTCATTGAGGTGATATCCGTAACCAATGTGGGCCGTTCCTCCGCAAGAAATCTGGGGGCAAAAAGAGCGTCCGGAGAGATTCTCATATTGCTAGACGATGACAGAGTGCCATGCAAGGATTTTGTCAAAATGCATATTGAAGCCCACAAAACCCGGTGTATCCTTCTGGGAAACCGCAAAGACGTACATTTGCCGGAACCCGTACTGCAAAGTATGATGAGCTCGGAAGAAAAACTGCGCGACTTTACTGAAAACATGGAAGCTTCCGCGGTGACCGCTTTTGACTCGCATGATAAGCTGTTGAGACGGATTCTTTTCTTCCGGCATAACCCCATTATATGGATTCTGTTTTATACCGGCAATGTTTCGCTTGAAAAGAATGATCTTGAGAAAGCTGGCTTTTTTGACGAAAACTTCAAGGGCTGGGGCTATGAGGATCTGGAACTTGGCTACCGCCTGTATAAAAACAAAATTCCTTTTGTGAAAGGAGTTTTTGTGCTCAATTATCATCTGTCCCATGAAATTTCCGTGACCGGCATGCTGGAGGCAGCGCTCAAAAATCTTAGATATTTTCATACGAAAGTAAAAGGGGACATCCTTGCAAGATTCGTCATTTTTCTGCTGGCTGCTCCGCTTTATCTGAGAATTTTCCAGAGAGATTTTATTCGCTCCTCCGTTCTTAAAAAGCAAGCCGGAAAGCTTGATACCCATTAAACGACATGATTATTGCAATTTCAAATAGAAACGGGAAATCATGAAGCTATCACCCCAGCCTGAGCCCGTCCGCTCCGGCGAGGGTGTAAATAAGACA
>DBTI01000028.1 GCA_002306975.1 Ruminococcaceae bacterium UBA1320 | reverse complement strand
CTCCATGTATTAAATTTAAAATTCCCTAATAAAGAGTAATTTTAAGTATTTTACAACTTTGTGACAATTTTTTCAATGAAAATGATACTATGTATATAGTTGAAAAGGAGGTGCCAAATTGCCGGAAATTCTTATTGTGGAAGATGATAGGCCCATATCCGATCTGATTCAAATGCATTTATCGATTGCCGGGTTTATATCCTATCAGATGTATGATGCGGAAAGCGCGGCCTCTTTTTTATCTAATAAAACAGTTGACCTTGTATTGCTTGATATTATGCTACCTAAAATGAGCGGTATGGAATTACTTGAAAAGATACTACCGAAAGAAATACCGGCTATTTTCCTGACAGCTAAACGCGAATTGCCGGACAGAATAAAAGGCTTGAAAATGGGAGCCGAAGACTACATTGTGAAACCGTTCGAACCAATAGAATTGATTACACGGATTGAAGTCGTATTAAGGCGGACAGGGAGAAAAGAACTAAAACTGGTTTTTGAGGACCTTGAGATTAACGAGGACAGGCGGGAAGTAATTAAAGCAGGAAAAATAATAGATCTGACACTGAGAGAATACGAACTTCTTTGTATGCTTGTACGCTGTCAACGGCATGCGCTATCAAGAGAGCGGCTGTTAGATGACGTATGGGGGTTTGATTACCCCGGCGGTACACGTACGGTGGATATGCATATTCAGCGTTTAAGAAGCAAATTAGATTGGCATGAAAAAATTAGGACAATATATAAAATCGGTTATAGACTGGAGCACTAAACAATGAGGTTTTGGCAAAAAATATTCTTCGGTGCACTGATTATTTTTATCATTGTTTACAATATTATGGGAACTGTTTTGCTGCGTACATCTCATATCAGTGAGGTGAACCGTGAGATTGAACGCGGTCTAAGCGAGCAGTATTCAATGGGAACTGCGCTTAGTGCCAATATTAAATATGCCGCGTACAAATTGGGAGGTATGAATAACGCTTCCCAGGATATCTTGGCGAAAACGATTCAGGATTATTCCATTTATTATGGTCTTAATAATATTTATATACAGGTATACGATCAGCAAAATACCCAGATATTCAATAACTTTACCGAACAGTTGCCTACAAAGCGTGAAGAACTGGATAATATTCCTTCCGACAGACGTCAGTATATTATTCGTGATGTAGGAACTGCTACATATCTATTCATATCAGGCCATATACAGGTGGAAGGAACGGATTTTGTTTTTGTCTATATCAGAAACATTAGTGCAGTATATTCATCCTACAACCAGCAGATTAAGCTTTTCGTTTGGCTGAACATTGGGGCATCGATAATAACTGCTTTTGCCATGCTCCTGTTTTCCTTGTGGATGACCCGGTCAATTAAACGATTGAATCAGTCAACACTTATCATCTCCAATGGAAATTACAGTGAAAGGGTCAAAATAACAACAAAGGACGAGATGGGGGAGCTATCTAAGAACTTTAACAAAATGGCGGATATTATTGAAGAAAAAATATCTGAATTAGAGAGAACGGCAAATGAGCGGGAGCAGTTTATTAATCATTTGACACATGAATTGAAAACACCACTGACATCCATTATTGGATATGCCAATTTGCTTCGCACAACTGATTGTACTGTTGAGCAGCACGATAAGGCTTTGGAGTATTTATATGAGTCTTCAAAAAGGCTTGAAAATCTTTCGTTCAAATTAATGGATTTGATTTATTTAAATCGAAGTATAAAAGAATTCAAGCTCTGCGATATGGATGATATAATTCAAAGTACAATCATTGCCGTGCTAAACAGTTTGGAGCTTAGACATATTACTTTACAAGCAGACTTTGACGAGGGAAAATTGCTCTGCGATAAAGACTTGATCGTAACTATGCTGGTAAATTTGATTGATAATGCAGCAAAGGCTTCGCAGGACGGCCAGATTATCAAGCTCGGTGCGGCATCATATGAAGACTGTTGGCTGTTCTCTGTAACTGATTATGGAAGAGGAATCGAAAAAGAGGAAATTGGTAAGATAACACAGCCGTTTTATACAGCGGACAAAAATGGAAACTGTGGGTATAAGAGTATTGGGCTTGGGCTGACTCTATGCAATTTGATTGCCGAGCTTCATGGGGCGGCCTTAAGATTCGACAGTGTAAAGGGAGAAGGAACAACTGTTTCCATTAAAATCTGTTACAACTGATTTACAACTTCATGTTACTTCTGATATATCAAAATTCTATCCTATATTTATGAGAAGCTAAAAGCTCATAGATGAAAGGAGAAAGAAAAATGAAAAAGCGAAAAAATTTATGGATAATGACATTGGCAATTGCAATAGTTGCCGGGGTTGCATTTATGTGTATCAGGTTTTCCGGAAACACACTTGCAAAAGCAGCGGAAGAGCAAAAAAATACGCTTACGACTGAAAAGCAGGCAATTCAGTCGTTTGAAACTTCATCGGACCCGGGACAGGCTGAAAGCACAACGGCTCCGGCGCTGCCTTCCGGTGTTCCGGATAATTCCAAGCTTTCGGAAAGGCTTGAAAGTGCAGGCGCTAGTGTGGAAATCCTCAACGCAGTGAGTGATAACCCCATCCCGGAAGAGGCAGTTAAAGAACTAAACAGCATGCTGGATAAATATGAGAAGGCTCCAGAAGGATCGGATGAACAGCTCGATTGTTTGAAACAGATTAATGAGTATGGAATAATCGGCGTAAACGAATCGTTATCCGGCGAGATCACGAAAGCGAAAGCAATTGAGCTGACAAAGGATACATTTAAGGCGATGTTTGATATTGATATCTCAAATTGGGTAAATCAAATCAGGACGCGTTATTTCGCAAAAGGAGTTGCTGCAGCGAATAATGGCCGCTCGAGCTGGAATATACAGGGCGCAACTGATAAGGTTTCATATTACATCATTATTGATGCACAAACCAGCGAAGTGATTGGTGCAAACTGGGTACTTAAATCAGAGCCGGAAAACGCGGGGCTTACAGTGGAGGCACCATCGCAGAATCAGCTGCAAACATGTTCTAATACGAGTCAGGTGTTTGTTGAAAAGAATTTGCTGAAAAAGAATACAACCATATTGCAATGCCCACCTATGGCCTCGTCAGAAAGTTCCACTTACAAGGGTAATCCGATGTTTGAACTAACCGCATGGACGGATGTTGCCGTCAGCGATGGAACGATTATTCATGTTGGAGTGAACTTTGAGACAAATCGTGTTATCTCTTTTTCCAAAACAATGGCTTGGGAAAAATAGAACAACTGCAAAGAGGCAAGGTACATTATATTCTACCTTGCTTTTTGTTACATTTATACTTACATATACAGTTCGGCATTCTTTATGGACATAGCTTCGAGACCGTTCAAAAATTGTTGTACGTGCATATCCATAAAAACCTAATGCGCCCGGAGTGGCAACGTCCCACAGAAAAATATAAAATGTGCGAAAAACAGCCTAAAACATTGAACCGCACCCCTCTTGTTTTTCAGTATATCATACTGTCTAACAATTGGGGTGCGGTTCAATGTTTTAGGCTGTTTTTTGGTTTTGGCGAGGTTGTCCAAAAACGCCCTGTATATGGTAAAATAGGAGCAACAGGACACAAGGCGGTGAGAGTGAATGGCGTACATAGAAAAGGCAAGCAGGGAGCAAGGAACAATGTTGCCGGACAGAATTAAAGATTACGTCAGCGAAAACAACCCAGTGCGAGTAATCGATGCTTTTGTGGATAGCCTTGATCTTGAGGAAATGGGCTTTACAAAGGCAAGTCCGGCGGAAACAGGCCACCCGCCGTATGACCATCGAGATCTTTTGAAGCTCTACATATACGGATATCTGAATAAAATCCGCTCGTCCTAAAAGCTGATGCTTGAGTGCGGTCGAAACGTCGAAGTGATGTATCATCTCGGTAAGCTCACGCCGGATTTCCGGACAATCGCCAACTTTCGCCGTGACAATCCGAAGGCGCTGCATAATGTTTTCCGCGCTTTCGTAAAGCTGTGCGATAAGCTTGGGCTGTATCAAAAGGTACTGCTCGCCGTGGACGGTACGAAAATCCGTGCACAGAACGGCGACGACCATGCCTACAACCGGGATATCCTCGAAAAGAAGCTGTCACGTATCGACGAGCACATAGCGGAGTATCTCGCTGTGATGGATAGCGCTGACAAGGAGGAGACCGAGGAAAAGGTGCCCACATTTGACGAGATAAAGAAAATCCTTGCC
>DBTI01000079.1 GCA_002306975.1 Ruminococcaceae bacterium UBA1320 | reverse complement strand
TGGCTTTGCAAAGCCTTCGTTGTGAGCGTTGCATAAAAGCTTTACATAACTGTATTTTTGTGTCACAAATTCAACCGAACCGTCTGTTGAACCGTTATCGACAAGAACAACTTCGATTTTATCTTTTGGGTATTTCAATCTTTGAATTGAGCCAAAGCATTCGCGTAAATGGTGCTTGCCGTTCATGTTAACAATAACAATCGAGACTTTTGGGAACTTGTCCATCATTTTTTTACCACCTTAAAAAATTCATCCGGTTGCCCCCGCGCGAATGTTACCTTTTAGCATCGTTGAATTTATCGTATTCAGAAAGTACTTCTTTAATTTCGCCGAGCATTTTCATTTCGCCGTGGTCTATCCACAGCGCTTTTGTGCAGATTTTTTTAATCTGCGCCATTGAGTGTGAAACAAAAACGACTGTAGCGCCGCCGTTTATCATCGACATCATTTTTGCCTCGCTCTTTTGCTGGAACGGTGGATCGCCTACCGACAAGATCTCGTCAACCAGCAAAATCTGCGGTGCGACGAGAGTTGCGATTGAAAAAGCAAGCCGCGCCACCATACCGGAGGAGAAGTTGCGCACCGGCACGTCCATGAAGGATTGAAGCTCTGAAAAAGCAACGATCTCGTCATATTTGCTTTCGAGAAACTCTTTTGTATAACCGAGGATAGCACCGTTTAAAAACACATTTTCATGCGCCGTCAGCTCCATGTCGAAGCCTGCACCAAGCTCGATCATTGGTGCCAGGGTGCCGACCTTTTCCATTGTGCCCTTGGTTGGCTTCATTACGCCTGCCATAACCTTTAGAAGCGTACTTTTGCCCGCTCCGTTAGAGCCGACAAGGCCGAGAACCTCGCCGGGTTTAACCTCGACTGAGATATTTTTAAGCGCCCAGAACTCGTTGACCACTATCTGACGCTTTGCTTTTTTGATTAAAAATTCCTTGAGCGTGTTCACCTTGTCTTTGCCGAGATTGAATTTCATCGAAACATTATCGATTTTGAGCAAATAACACGCCCCCTTTAAATGTAGTAGATAAACTTATCTTGTTTTTTACGGAAAAATAAAAGACCGATAATTAACATTGCAAAAGCGCAGACCAAACATGCCACATGAAGCTGCCATGACGGAACAGCGTTGTCTAGAACCGCGGTGCGGGCATATTTTATAAAGTAATAAAGAGGATTAATCTTATACACCGCCGACATAAACGGTTCAAACCTTGAGCCTGCAATAATGCTCTCTGGATACATGATTGGTGTAAGATAGTTCCATGCTGTCAGCACAACGCCCCAGATGTAGAACATATCACGGAAAAACACAGTGAGCGCCGAAAGAAACAACCCAATGCCGATACAGAATATTATCATACATATAAGGTCGTATGGTAAGAGCAGATGAGTCCAGCTTATATTAACTTGATTGGCAACAAGCACCAAGGTCTCCTTGGCTTTTGGCGCAACCGCCATCGCGTTTGCCGCTTCAATATGTGTTCTTATTGCTTCTTCAAAAACAATAATGTAAAGCGCCAAAAGCGAAAACAACAAGTTAATAGCGGCAGACAAAACCTTTGAAAGCGGGAAAATATACTTTGGTATATAAACCTTTGTCAGAAGGTTGAAGTTGCCGACGACCGCGCCGTTACACAGGTTTGTCGCCTCACTGAAATAGTTAAACAGAACGATACCGGTGAGCAGATAGACCGGATAACTTTTTATTGCGCCGCTTCTGCCCAATCCGAAAAGCTGTGAAAAGACAACATTCAATATAATCATCGTAAAGAGCGGGTTTAAAACGCTCCAAGCGACGCCGAGCACAGACCGCTTGTATTTGACTTTGAAGTCGCGTGACACAAGCTGCTGCAATAAATACGAATAGTGTTTAAAAACTTTTATACTGTTGACAATCTTCAAAAGCACCCCGCCATTTCCTAAGTACTTTATAATTCCGCCCTTTTTAACACCGGGCGCACTTCGATTATTATAGCCTTTGTGCGCTTGCGTGTCAATAATTTGGATTTTTACGGCAGACAGCCGGGCGACTGCCGATTGAATAATATAGATTTTATAACATGCCGCAGAGACAACAAAAAGCGAGGCCGCGGCGCGCCAATTCAATAAAAAGGGCGCAGCGCAGCCAAGACGTTTTTATCTGTTTGTGTACATTTTATCGTAATAATTCTGGTATTCGCCGGAGATGATTTTTTCCCACCAGCCCTTGTTCTCAAGATACCATTTTACCGTAACCTTTATGCCCTGCTCAAAGTTATAGGTAGGCTGCCAGCCAAGCTCTTTTTCAATCTTTGCGGGATCGATAGCGTAGCGGCGGTCGTGACCCGGGCGGTCGGTAACATAGGTGATGAGGCTTTCAGGTTTTCCAAGCTCGTGCAGCACAGCCTTGACCACCTCAAGGTTCGTGCGCTCATTATGCCCGCCGATATTGTAGGTTTCACCCACGCGGCCCTTGTGTATTACAAGGTCGATGGCACTGCAATGGTCGCCGACATAGAGCCAGTCGCGCACATTTGCGCCTGTGCCGTAAACAGGAAGGTTCTGGTTGTCAAGCGCGCGGGTTATGATAAGCGGAATGAGCTTCTCGGGGAAATGGTAAGGACCGTAGTTGTTGGAGCAGCGCGAAATTGTCACAGGCAGGCCGAATGTGCGGTAATACGCCATGACAAGAAGGTCTGCGCCCGCTTTTGAGGCTGAATACGGGGACGATGTGTGTATCGGTGTATCTTCCGTGAACATAAGATCAAGGCGGTCAAGCGGAAGGTCGCCGTAAACCTCGTCGGTTGATACCTGATGGTAACGCTTGATGCCGTATTTGCGGCAAGCGTCCATCATTACCTGTGTGCCTATTATGTTTGTGTTAAGGAAAATTCCCGGATCCTCAATTGAACGGTCAACATGAGATTCCGCCGCGAAATTGACGACAACATCCGGTTTTTCATCTTCAAAAAGCTTGAAAACGCAGTCTCTTTCGGAGATATCGCCTTTTACAAATTTGAAATTCGGGTTCTTCATCGCTTCTTCAAGTGTGTGAAGATTGCCCGCGTAGGTAAGATTGTCAAGGCAGATAATTTTATAGTCGGGGTGCTTTTCGAGCATGTGATAAACAAAGTTTGAGCCGATAAATCCGGCGCCGCCCGTTACAATTATTTTCATAAATAAACCTCCATCGCGGTTGAATTAAATTCAACCTGTTTTCTTTATATCAGCCTTTATAAGTAAAATCTACGTCACTGTCTTTGAGAAGCGGCGCGCTTAAATCTTTCTGTGAGAGGATCGGATCTTTTACGCCCCAGTCCACATTGATTTCCGGGTCGTCAAAACGAATGCTGCGGTCACATTCCGGCGAATAATACTCGTCGACCTTATACTGCACCTCGACGTCGTCTGTTAGTGTTACAAAGCCATGGGCAAAGCCCTTCGGCATGAGAAACTGCTTTTTATTTTCCGCGGTAAGCTTGACAGACACCCACTTTTTATAGGTCGGTGAGCCGCGGCGAAGATCGACCGCAACATCAAGAATTTCACCGCGTGTGCAGCGAAGCAGCTTTGTCTGCGATTTTGGGTTTGTTTGAAAATGAAGTCCGCGCAGCGTTCCCTTTTGTGCGCTGTAGGACTGATTGTCCTGCGCAAACTCGATGTTTATTCCGCATTCTTCAAATTTGCTTTTTGTCCATGTTTCCATAAACCAGCCGCGATGGTCGCCAAATACCTGTGGCTCTACAATCAAAAGCCCCTCTATTTCGGTTTTTGTAACTTTCATAGTCAAATCCTCCAGTTATGAGTAAGTATATTTTTAAAGAGAAAACTCGTCTCGCCCGCCTCGGGCGGGGAGACACCTAATACTAACCTCCAATAAAAGTATAGATAAAAATCTGCATCAAAACTCATATATCAAAAGTTTTAATTTGATTTTTATATACTTTTTAATTGGATATTAGTATAAAACAATTCCTCTTTATTTGTCATAATTGTTTTCAGTTTTGAGATAATCGAAGTATTCTTTTAACGCGTCATGCCAGTCGGTGGCTTTATAGCCGCAGACTTCAAACAGCTTATCCTTGCAAAGGTTGGAGTATGCCGGTCTTTTTGCAGGGCGCGGGAACTGTTCGGTTGTTAAATCGTTGACCTTCACGTCCATGCCCGCCATGCGGAAAATCTCACGCGCGAATTCGTTCCATGAGCAAACGCCGGAGCAGGTGGCGTGATAGATGCCGTATTCGCCGTTTTTGAGCACAGTGTCGATAATACGCACAAGCTCAAAGGTTGACGTCGGGTTGCCAAGCTGGTCGGTTACCACGCCTGCCTCGCCATTTTCTTTGCCGAGACGCATCATTGTTTTTACAAAATTGTTGCCATGCGGGCCGTAAAGCCATGCGGTACGTAAAATGAAGCTTTTTTCGTATTTTTGAACCTCTTTTTCACCCTCAAGCTTTGAACTGCCATAAACGCTTTTTGGGCACGGCTCGTCGGTTTCCTTATAAGCCTTTTCGGAGCTTCCGTCAAAAACATAGTCGGTCGAGATATGCACAAGGCGCGCTCCGCCAGCCGCCGCCGCCCTTGCCATTACGCCCGCGCCGTCGCGGTTGACTTTATAAGCAAGCTCTTTTTTTGTTTCACAGCCGTCGACATTTGTCAGTGCCGCCGTATTTATTATTACGTCAGGCCTTTCTTTTTTAACAATGTCAAAAACCTTTTGTTCATCGGTAATATCAAGTTCTACGTCCTTATATGCCGCGACTTCGCAGGTTTTGCCAAAAAAGTCCGTCACATCAACACCAAGCTGACCGTTGCACGCCGTTATAAGAATTTTCACACTCAGTCCTCCTAAGCTATAGTCCAATTAAGAATTGCCGGCAAAAACTTTTTTAAATTTTCTGATGGGCGCAGTCAGTTTCCATGACCTCGAATTGATTACTGAATCATGAAAACGCTGAAGCTCATTATTTCTCGCGTCAAGCTGTTCGAATTTTGCCCGGCAGACATTTGCCGATTTGCTTATGGCCAAATCAGCCAGGCTCGGGTCAAGCTCCGAAACAGTGAAGCTTATTTCAATTGAGTCTTGATTTGTAAAATCGCAGTCGATTATATAAACAGGGTCGCGCGTAAGAAAGAAATCGCTGCCCTCATCGGACGCCACACTGTTAAGCGGTCTTATGCCAAGAAGCCCCGCCTTGCATTTTACGGAATTTATATGGCACTGGCAGGCAAAGCCTTCAATCGGGTCAAATCTTATTGATTTAACGCCCTTTCCCAGCGGCACCTTAATCGTGCAGGGTTGCCCAAGCCTGCAAATGCTGCGGCTGACCGTGTTTTCCATATCAAAGCCTTTTCCGGTGTCAAACGCAATGTTTGTTATGACTTCGCCGTGCAGCGTTTGAGGGTCGATATAGTTTAGGTCAAGCTTTATGTTGGCTTTTCCCTCAATCGAGGCGTTGCCGATTTTGTTTGTCGAAAAGGCGATTTCCCAGCTGTAAAAAGCTCCGCGCATTGCCTTGGTTATTTTGTAATGCTCGAAGATTTTTTCTTTAAGCGCATCTTTTGTTACAAAAACGTCGGTGAAAAACACCGAACGCCAGAAAATATACTCTGAGGGAATGGCGAAATTCGCTATCCATTCATAGTCAACCGCCGTCATTGAGCCGTCGTCATTTAAAACGAGGTTGTCGAACGTAAGGTCAATATTGGCGGGGGAAACACACAAAAGCTCGCCTTCACATCGAACAGTGCCAAAGTCATTTTGAAACTCTTCGGTGTAAAAGTCAACCTTTTTAGCACCGTCAAATATCTTTTTGCGGTAGCAGTCTAAAAGTGGCCACAAAGCATCTGTTCCCTTATCGGAAAGCTCACGTGATATGAGTGAGGAGAACTTTTCCCCTTTTGCAAAATCAAACACCGCCCTTCCGTCTGCGGCGGTGTGGCATGGCACGAGCTTTATTCCGTGAAGACTGCCCATATTCGCGTAATTATCCGCCATTTGACGAAGGTGCGGCAGGCACTCTTGATCGAGCGGCACTTTTTCAACGACTTTTTCGCCGTCAATCTGCTTAATAACCGTGGCAATACGGTACTGTTTGTTTCGCGTGGCGCTCAGCTTCGCCATTAATATGCTGTTTTCCAGCTCCGTGCCGTCTGCCGCAGCGTCAACAATAAACGAGTTTGCGAACTTGTCGAGCACACCCTCAGAAGCAAAATCACGCATTACGCCGATTTCACTGAAAAGTTCAAAGCGCTGATTGTCGAGCGTTCCGAGATCCATCCACCTGTCAAATCCGCCGATGCTCTCGTCGGTATAAACACAGGAAGGAAATTTATAATCCGGCAGAGGATAGTAAAACCTTTGCGCGCCAAGTTCATTGCTGTTCAAAAGTTTTTCAAGTTCGGCCTTTGTAAAGGTGCGGATTTTGTTGTCGTCGCAGTAGCCGTTTATGCCGTCAAAAAACCGCGCTGTGTGGTCTTCCCGCGCGCCCGCGAAATATCTGAGTCCAAAGCGGTTTTCAATAGCGAGCAGAATATGCCCGCCGGGTTTGAGAAAGCTTTTGATACGGCTTAAAAATTCGGAATACGGATCCTTTGCCTGCGATAAAAACGCGGCGTATTCGAGAAAGCCTATTACTGTGACATAATCAAATTTCTGCTTTAAATCAATCTTGAATATATCACCGACATAAATGTCGAGGTTATCGCGCCCTCTGTTTCGCCGATAATTAATCTCGGCGCGGCGGCTTGCAAGCTCCACCGCTGTGACGTGGGCTGCCTTGCCGCACAAAAATCCGGTCAGCGCGCCGCAGCCTGCCCCGACTTCAAGAATATCCGCGTCTTTTTTAAATGGGTACCAGTTAAGTAGATTCTGCCTTAAATGGGACAACTGGTAAACAATCGGCCAACGTTTTTCCGTTTTCAAAACCGGCTCCAGATCCTCGTTGTTCGACACAATGTCGAGAAGCTCGGTTTCAAAACCCCCGTCGCCGTATTCTTCTTCCCCCAAAGAAAAATCCGCAATAAGCCTTGCCATGCGTAATACCCCCCAAAACCTGTAGCGAACGCGCGTCTTCGCGCACCGCCCTTATTATTGACAAAGAGCATGTATAGCTCCATAAATACATTTTAGGCCGGTGACAAAATTTTAATCCCTTTTTATACTGTAAATGAGCGTTTTTAAGGATTTTTCTACAAAGCCAAGCACCGTTGCAAGGCAAAGCAAAAAATATTCAGGCAAGGCTGTTTTTTTATAGTGCCTGTGAAAATAGAGCCTGCTTTTTTGCATGGCAAGATATTTTCGCAGATAATTCATGGATTTATTTACCGAAGCGCCCTCGCTGTGGACAAACATAAAATCACACAGCACCGCCGACTTATAACCGAGGCGTTTGAGCTTGTAGCCCAAAATATCCTCTTCGTAATACAAAAACGTATGTTCGTCAAAGTCCACCGCCCGACGCCGCGCGTCG
>DBTI01000273.1 GCA_002306975.1 Ruminococcaceae bacterium UBA1320 | reverse complement strand
GGCTTGCGAAGCATGTGAGTTTAACGATTCATTTCTTCCTATTCATCCGGCCGTCGCAATTATACTTAACATTGATAACGACCATCTTGAATACTTCAAAACCGTTGACAATCTGATTGCCCATTTTAATATCTTTGCCGGTCAGACGACAGACGCCTTGATTTACAATGGCGACGACGCAAACACACAAAAGGCCATTGAAGGCATTAATATTAAAAAAATCTCGTTTGGTTTCGGAAGCGGCTGTGATTATACAGCGGCGAACATGAAAACCGAACCAGGCAGCCACTCATATTTCGACATTTTTCGACATGAAATAAAAATAGCAAGTGTCAAGCTTAAAGTCCCCGGAAAGCACAACATAATGAACGCGCTTGCCGCGGCTGCGGCGGCTGAACTCGCCGGTGCATCGGCAGAAGCAATTGAAAAAGGACTCAACGAATACGCCGGCGCAGGCAGGCGATTTGAGGTTCTCGGCAAGATCAACGGCATCACCATTGCTGATGATTACGCTCACCACCCTGCAGAGCTTGCCGCAACGCTGACCGCCGCCAAAGAGATGGGTTACAAAAGGGTTTGGGCTGTTTTTCAGCCTTTTACCTATTCGCGTACAGTCATGCTAATGGATGATTTCGCCCGTGTTCTGCAAATTGCAGACCGTGTAGTTCTTGCCGAAATCATGGGTTCGCGTGAAATGAACATCTACAATGTCTATTCAAAAGACATTGCGGAGAAGATACCGGGATGCGTCTGGTTCGCTGGGTTTCAAGAAATTGCGGATTATGTACTGGCAAACGCAGGCGAAGATGATCTTGTAATCACACTTGGCTGCGGCGACATATATAAAGCCGCAAAAATTATGCTTCATAAATCTTAATCTTTAATAAAAGTTTTTTCAAACGGGGCGGCTTTTTGCCGCTCCTTTTTTATTGCTTTTATTTTTACTAAACCGCTTACCTAAACAAAAAAAATCGTCCGCTTAAAGATTATTTCAGATAAAAGCTATATTAGATTGAGATGAGGTCCTTAACCGCTTCGCCCGCTATAATAAGCCCGGCTACTGAGGGAACAAAAGAAATGCTGCCTGGGACCTGGCGCCTTTCGGTACATTTTCTTTTTGTACCTTCCGGGCAGACACAGTGGTATTTGCAGCTTGTTTGATCGGTTTCAACAGGCTTTATCGGCATTTCCTGCGAATAAACCACCTTGAGCGATTCTACACCGCGCTGGCGCAGTTCATGCCGCATTACCTTGCAAAGAGGGCAAATGCTGGTTTTATAGATATCTGTAACCTCAAATCTGGTGGGATCAAGCTTGTTGCCGGCGCCCATGCAGCTGATTATTGGTATTCCCCGTCTCTTTGCCTGCATGACTAAATCAAGCTTGGCGCTAACGGTGTCGATTGCATCAACAATATAATCTATTTTTCGGCCTGTAAAAAACGATTCTGCCTCATTGGCGGTATAAAATGTTTTTAACACCTCCACCGATACCTTTGGATTAATTTCCAAAACACGCTCACCCATTACATCGGCTTTAAATTTGCCTATTGTTTTTCTGGTGGCGTGAAGCTGTCTGTTGATATTGGTGAGGCATACCCTGTCGTCGTCAATAAGGATCAGCGACCCCACACCGGCTCTTACAAGCCCTTCAACGGTGTATGAACCTACTCCGCCGATTCCGAAAACAGCCACTGTGCTTAACTTCAACTTTTCGATAGCCTTACTGCCTATTAACAATTCAGTTCTTGAAAACTCATCTGGCATTTATTTCACCTATAACTATAAAAATTGCGATATTGTAAAATTGCTATCACCTATTATATCATTATATTATACATTTTCAACACATCTACTGATAAAACACATAAAATATATAATATAAATTTGCTTTCAAATGCAACTTCCTAATATTTCTGAAACAGGGGAAATGATTGTGGACAATTGCCTCAGAACCGGTCAGCAAATTGCGGTTGTTGCTAATGCGATCGCGATTGCAATCTCTAAAAATCTAACGCCCAGCGAGGAGAATATATTAGGCAATTTAATCGCGCAAGTCGGCGCCACACTGCTTTCAATAGCCGCAATCGACGAGGTCAGTTCAAGCAGTGACGAATCCCAAACAAGCCCATCCGCCAACCCTGAAACAACCAAGCAGAAACAGTCTGATACTAAACCGCAAAATAAAAACACATTGCAAAACAACCTCTGAAAAGAGTGTTTTGCAGTGTGCTTTTTATGTTTAGCCATATTTAGTATTTACTATTCAAGCTCAAGTATGGTAACCCCGGGGTTCATCGTTAGAATTTTGTGCTTTATGCGGTGGTGTTTAAGCCCTTTGCGAACCATCTGCTGCAACACCGTTCCCGAGCTGTAGCCATGAATAACTGTAACCTCTTTTACATTGCCATTCGCACGCGACAAAAACTGCTCAAGGTATTTTTTTGCCTGTTCCCTTTGCATGTTATGTATGTCAATTTCAACCTTAGAGGCAGAGATATATTTTTCCATCGCTATCAAGTCAGCTTTCCGTTTTATTATATAAAATCCAAACAACAATCCGCACAGTTCACTACAGCAATTCCAATTAAGATAGAAAAAGGATAATTTGAGGGTATATCCCCGAATAACAATATTATC
>DBTI01000254.1 GCA_002306975.1 Ruminococcaceae bacterium UBA1320 | reverse complement strand
ACATGTGGAGTATGCCTATTGTAAATTCGTGTAATACTATCGGAGCCTTTTCAATATCCCGCTTATCGGCGTGACCGGGACATGCGGGAAAACCACCACTAAGGAAATGGTCCGGCATATCCTCTCTCAAAAGTTGAATGTGACAGCTACTTACAAAAGTTATAATGCCCAATACCATCATTTAAGTTATCTGTTGGATATCAACGACGAAACGCAGGCGACTGTTATTGAAATGGGAGTTGCATATCCGGGCGATCTGATAACAGCATGCAGGTATTTCAAACCACAGGTTGGCATTATAACAAATATCGGCATTGACCATTTAAACGCCTTTGATTCACAGGAAGACTATATCAAAGGAAAGGCGGAATTTATCGAGGGCCTTGACTATAAAGGAACTCTGGTCATTAATGCCGACGATGATAATATTAAAACAATCGACTTTAGTAAATTTAAAGGCAACCTTGTAAAGTATGGGTTTGATGAATCATCACAATTCAAAATCATCCAAATAAAACAGTATGAAACGGGACTGGGTTTTGTTTTACTGAATGCTGGTGTAAACTACAATTTTTTTGTGCCGGGATATGGCGATTTTATCGTTAAAAATGCCGTAGCCGCAATTGCTGCTGCGAATGCTGTTGGTTTCAATGTAAAAGAGGCCGGTGAAGCACTCCGAACTTTTCACAATGTTGAACGGCACTTTGAAGTAAAAAAGGGAATCAACGGAGGTTCGGTGATTGATGAGACTTGGTCGACCAATCCAACTTCAGCAGCCGAAGCTTTGAAGGTTCTTAAAATCCTTTCAAAGGGAAAAAAAATCATCGCTGTTCTTAGTAATATGTCTCTTTTGGGAAAGCAAAGTGCCTATTATCACGCTAAAATAGGTAAAGAGACAGCAAAAATGGGTGTTGATGAATTAATTATTATTGGGGAGGACGCACAGGAGATTGGACTCGGCGCATTAAGCGGGGGAATGGCACCAGCACATGTACACTTTTGTACGAATTCAAAAGAGGTACTAGAGGTACTTTATAAGGTAATGGATAAAAACTCCACCACTTTGATCAAAACAACAATGCTGGCGTCGTATAAAGATATCGTAGATAAAATCACAATTAAATAAGCATAAAATTAAATGAATTTAACGTAAACAATACAATGCCAAACTCGAATTTAAAATGCCATTTCTTAATTTTGATTCGCGGGAGGAGCTTACCAATAAGATTAAATT
The DNA here is from genome assembly GCA_002306975.1 of Ruminococcaceae bacterium UBA1320. GTDB lineage: Bacteria > Bacillota > Clostridia > Oscillospirales > Ethanoligenentaceae > Ruminiclostridium_D. The sequence goes on along the minus strand of DBTI01000254.1, from coordinate 6,560 downwards.
AATCGCAATTTGAATGCCGCACCAGAAAACATTCAGCCGCAAAAAAGCGAGGTGTTTGTCTATTACGACAAAACGGAAGAGTGCACCAAAAAATTACGTAAGGATGAATGACAATGGTTGGTTTCTTGTGCAGTGAAAAAAAAGAAAAGCGTTTTGTAAACAACCTGCACCATAATATAATGCCATTTTTGAGAGATCATAAAATGTATGTCGTTGTGTTTACTTTGTCTGATGTTAATTTGATTGACAAATCAGTCTATGGCAGCGTGTTTATTGACGATGCTGTTACCAAATTAAAAGTAAACCTTCCACCCGTTATTTTAAATTTTTCAGAACAGTATGCGAAATCGGACTTTAAAAAGCTAATGGATTTGATAGAAGTTGAGAACTTTACCTTGATCAACTCATCTAATTCGTTTAATCAGTGGACGATCATGAAGATGTTATCATCTGATACCAAAACAAAGCAGTATATTATGCCGTTTGTAAATATCACAAAGGAAGAGAGAACCTTCGATTTTACGAAGGTCAGGAATTTTATCGTTAGACCTTTAAATGGAACTAAGCTTTCCAAAACGATTTACTGCCGAAAAACTTATACCGGATTCGATTTATATAACTGGGGTGATACAATTTACAGCCACTTGTTTAATATAGAAAACGCGATTGATCCTACGATAAGGACGGGTAAATGGGTCTTGTCGGTCTCACCAGAACTGATAACTTATGATAACAGGTTGTTTGTTATACGAAGTTATTTACAAAAAAACAAAGAAGGTGAATGGAAAACCGTGTTAAAAACTGAAGTATCGAAAACGCAACATAACAGTAAAATACCCAATGAAAAAATAGATGATTCTCTATTGCAAATAATCAGTTGTATCAACTGTTTTATTCCAGACTTACACTTTTGCACCATTGATTTGGTTCTATCCAAAGACGGACTACCCTATTTTTTGAATCTAGGCGGATGGCAAAACCTGATACCCGAAGAAAAGCAACACAAAATTCTTTTCAAAGCATTGTGCCAGAACATGGTGGCGTACGCCGATACAATTTCTAAATAATTGAAGGTTATAAAGCTATGTGGGTTAAATTTGAGGTTATATCTTCTGATCGTAATGTAATCTATTTGCCTGATTCCTTGTCGGGGAGAACAGATAAAAATGTATCAATAAAATTCGGAGGCTGCGTTTGTGAAAACGCATCCATCTTATATACAGATGTAATCGAGCCTAGTGAAGGCCATTCCTATCAAAATCCAGTAAAAATCATGATTTCGGATAAACTGCGCAAGCAGCTACTTTTACCTGAAACTTTGGTGTACCGGGTTAGAATCACCAGTACCCGTATTTATATAGGCCCTGTTATCGGCCTATTGCTTGGAATTCACACGCAGCAGTATAATCCCGATCACATGCGTAAATATTCAGACAGACTCGGAATCTATGATAAAATTGGCGGCCTTATTTTTGCATTTTCCCCAAAATCTGTAAACTGGGAAGCGCACACAGCCTTTGGGCTGTATTATAATATAGAGATATCTGAATGGGAATTCGGATGTTTCCCCCTGCCGGAGGTAATCTACAGGAGGGACTTTCATTCTAACCCCGCAGATATTAAAAAATTATTCCGTTATACGGGTGGCCGATTATTTAATTCTTGCCGATTTACAAAAATGGACTTATTTCATTATTTGAGTTTCGATGAAGAGCTAAGAAAGTTTTTGCCCCCGACCGAGTTGTCGCTCGATTTTGCGCAGGTGTATAAATTCATCGAGCGATACTCAAAAGTTATTTTAAAGCCGATAGACCTATCAAGAGGCAGAGGTATCTGCGTGATCGAAAAACTCGACTCTGCTTACAAAATTACCGATTACAGAAACAGATTTCCGATTACATCTTTTCTCCACGGGCACGATTCCTTGAATAATTTTTTCGACCAAAACCAGGATTTATTCAATAAATATCTGATTCAGCGATATTTGAATCTGGCGAGAATAGACAATTCTCTTTTTGATATAAGAGTTGTTATGCAAAAGATTAAGGGCAAGGTTTGGGTCTGTACCGGTATTGAGTGCAGAGTATCCAGCGATAATTCACACATAACCAATATATCACGCGGAGGCTATGCATTAACACTTCAGGAAGCGTTAATGCAATCCTTTAAAAATGATTATGCTACACTCCCTGACGAAATTGTTGACTTTTGCCAAAAATTCTGCATCAAAATGGATAAAATGGACCAGCATTTTGCTGAATTCGGAATAGATATAGCGGTCGATGTAAACAAGACTATTTGGTTGATTGAAGCAAATGTATTTCCAAGCTTTAAGGGAATCAAAAGTATGGATCGAAAAACTTACCGTGCCATTCGGTATACTCCCTTGCTCTACGCTCTTTCACTTACCCAGTTCGGAGAATAAAGTGCAGTTTGTTGATTTTTTTTGGAGGACGCAATGCGTACGATTTATAGAATACAGCCGATAGATGAGAAAAGTCCAACATTGTTTATAAACCCGGACACAGCGGATCGTCTTGGAATAAGCAGAAAAAAATATATGATCCTCAGCTTTGGAAGCAGTCGTGTTTTTGCCGAAGTCAGCCACAGCAGAGAACTTTCCGAAACGGAATTGCGGCTATCAGGCACGCTGATCAGCGATTTGCATCTGCCGGTTTACCTAGAACTTGAAATTTATGTCGCGCAGAATGAAATGATGCTTGGCCCCTGTATTGGTATGCTGATGAGCAAGAAATTCAAAAATATAACCGCTTCTTTTTTAGAAAAAATGAAAATTTATGTGAAATCTTACAACGAGCTGCACGGGGCCATCGTTGTATTTGCATTGGATAAAATCGACACAAACGGCAAGCTGGTAGAGGGTTATTGCTATAATCCAGTCTCACGAAACTTTGAGAAAGGTATATTTCCACTTCCTTGTTCTATGTACAGATCAATCGGATTAAGTGATCATTGGAAGAGCTTTTTCCTATCTGTTCTGGGAGATCGAGTTTTTAATAATCATTATTTTAATAAATGGGATATGTATCAGTGGTTCTCAGGCAAAGCGGATATAAATATCCAGATTCCATTTACATCAGTTTATAAAGCAACTCAAGACGTATTTGATTCGCTTGAAAAATTTAATAAAGTTTATATCAAACCGGTTGCAGGACTGAGAGGCCATGGCGTAATACAGGTTGCGCGCGAAAACGGCACATATGTGTTCAGGTATCGCGAAGATGGCGTTAATCTCAGAAAGGTAATGCAAAACAAGGACCAAGCTGACGAATATATCCGGGATAAATTTGCCCATGGCAGATACTTAATACAGCAGGCAATCGAATTGATTCAATTCAGGGGCGGAGTCGTTGACTTTCGATGTATCATGCAGAAAGACCAATCCAAAGAATGGGTTTGTAAAGCGATCATCGGGCGATATGGAGAACGGGACAGCGTAGTCAGTAATATCTCCAGTGGCGGCAGAGCCTTTAAAATTAACAAAATAAATAAAATTGCATTGCCTTTATCAGATGAAAAAATAGCGCACTTAGATGATGAAATCAGCTTTTCTGCTCTACAAGTTTGCAGAGCACTTGATGAGTATGGGTTAAACTGTGGAACACTCGGTCTTGACATCGGTGTGGATAACAAGGAAAATCTTTGGCTGATCGAAATTAACAATCGTGATCCCGATCCTTCCATCGCACTAAATGTCCGTGATTGGTCGTTGTATAAGAATTTAAAAACCGGTGTATTATTGTACGCCAAATCACTTGCCGGATTCGCGCCCGTTTAAATCTATACAACCAGCGTAAGCCGTCGCAATCGGCGTTTCAAAGCGCACTGTTGAAGCCTGGGAGGCCGGAGTAAATGAGCCCAGTGGAGCCGCAAGTCACCTGCTCTACCTGATTAACAAGCAGCCGAAGCTTCTGGATGAGCTGATAACAAGAACCTAACGCCTCGCGGCGGGGCGTGTCGCATTTAGGCTTCAGGTGGTCTTTTATTTTCCTGCCGTGCTGCTGCCCCCTTATGGAGACAAAGTGCTAACAATAAAACAGCGAATATTGTTGTAAGCGTCAAATGGAAGAGCACGCGTCAGCCGTAGGCTGAATATGTGACGCGGCGGTAGTTGGCAATAGGCTCCAGAGCGCATCAATATCATTACGAATATTCAGATTTGGCGTGTTTTTGAGAACTATAATGGTCTAAGAAAACTCGACAAAAATATGGCATGAAGATAATGAACCTGATAAAATAGGGAAATAGGAAAGCAGGTTGATTATCGATGAAAAGAAGAGCATTTAGCGCTGAGTTTAAGGCAAAAATTGTGTTGGAATTACTGCGTGGCGAAAAAGAGCTGAACGTCATTGCCAACGAAAATGAGATAGCGCCAAATCAAATACGCAACTGGAAGGCTGAATTTCTTGCCAACGCCGCAGCTGCGTTTGATGATAAAAAGTCAGAAGCACTCAAGGCTGAACTTAAAGAGAAGGAATCTGAAACAGATGACTTATACAAGAAGGTTGGCCGGTTGACCACACAGGTCGACTGGCTCAAAAAAAAATCTGAAGAATTGTTTGGACCTGATTGGGAGAGTAAATATACTCCGCGCCCAAAAGACTGAAAAAGAGGTCACCCTTAAGGAAGCGGCCGAATTGCTTGAAGTCAATCGCACCAGTGCCTACTACAAGCCCAAAGAGGCATCTGAGGCAGAACTTTCCGCCAAGAATGCGATTGACGCAATCCATACAGACAGTCCCTCATGGGGGTCGCGCCAGATTTCAAAGACGCTCAAGAAGCAAGGAATTGATATCGGGCGTCTGAAAACGCGCAAATATATGCGGGAGATGGGCATCGAGGCAATTTACCCGAAGCCGCATCTGTCTCAGCCCGCAAAGGGGCATAAAGTCTATCCGTATCTCCTCAGAAATTCCGTTATCACGAGAGCCAATCAGGCTTGGTCAATTGACATTACATATATCCGTCTCAGGCATGGATTTGTCTATCTTACAGCCATTATTGACTGGTACAGCCGCTGTATTGTTGGCTGGGAGCTTGATGATACCCTTGCCACACCTATGGTTATAAGAGCCTTGGAAAAGGCCTTTGAAGTAGCGAGGCCAGAGATACTCAACTCCGATCAGGGCAGCCAGTTTACAAGCGCCGATTATATCAAGTTTGTCGAGGAAAACCGTGTAAAAATCAGCATGGATGGCAAAAGCCGCTGGGCTGATAATATTATGATTGAGCGCTGGTTTCGCACACTGAAATACGACGAGGTCTATCTCAAGGACTATGAAAACATCAAGGATGCTCGCAAACAGATTGGAGGTTTCATCCATAAATACAATTTCACGAAGCTGCATTCTGTCCTCGGGTTTCAAACCCCGGCAGAAAATTACTACCCGGTGTTACTTGACATGACAGCGTAACCGGACGCCGGCCTTGACTTTGCGTCCGTCAAATGATGTCAAATATCGGCGGTGTGGCGGGATGGGGTTATATCAGAAATCTCGGCGCACATCGCTTGTCCGAGCATATCATTTGACTCCCGCAAACTCAAGGCGACCGCTTTCGCGGCGGCTGCCGAGTGGTATTTTTTTGCACGGCTCAATAGCAAACAGGGTTATATTTAAATGGTTTTTTATGGTTCATTATCCTGCCTCTAATAATTTGTCTTGACAATCGAGCCACTATACCCGCGCGTATCTTCTATTTGCGACATCTTACTACTACATTTGCGACCCGCTTTAGCAGATATCCGACCAAAACTAAAACAAATCCGACTTCTGCCATTAAAATGTCAGAGGCCGGATTTATTATCATGCATTTAAATCTTCTATTTTTGCCGTTTCCGCTGAAATTCGCGAGGCGTTTCACCGAAATAGCCCTTAAAGATTTTTGTAAAATAGGAATAGTTGGAATATCCCACTTTAGCAGAAATCATGCTGATGGACATCGTATTCGCAAGCAACAATTCTTTTGCCAGAAACATGCGCTGTTCGGTGATATAATCGATCGGAGTGCACTTGTATTTCTTTTTGAATGCCCTGGTAAGGTAGTCGGGGCTCAACTGAATCACTACCGGCTGAAGCNNTTGTCTTGACAATCGAGCCACTATAGGAATATAGCACGTTAAAAGCCCCGCTTTCAAAATGGTTGAAAGCGGGACTTTTATATTAGTACGCATTACGCGATATACATTACCGTGGCGTTTTATCATCTCGCAGGCCTTTGAAAATCGGCTGCCTTACCGATGCTTCCGGCACTCTCATTTTTCACACCTCCTACTGTAGCTTCTTATATTATACCTTTTAGACATACTTTTTGTAGCTATGTTAATCCGTATAACTTATGTAAAAATCATGCGAATTACACTTATTTTTAGACAATGTATCCGGTCTTATGATACTATAGATAAGTCGAGATCGAACGGCTCAATACGGTCGGTGTACCTCTCATAGATACTGCGTGCGGCTTTGGATATCTACATATAAAGGTCATAGTGTGCCGGAACCGTAACAAGAGCGTGGCATTTCTGACGAGCCTGCCAGATC
>DBTI01000168.1 GCA_002306975.1 Ruminococcaceae bacterium UBA1320 | reverse complement strand
AGGTGACAGCAAAGATTTCCGGGCCTTCAATTATGCCGCATACGCGATATTTTCCCTGAAGCATACATGAATCGTTTACCGCGCTACCTATAAAGTCATCGACCTTTACACCTTCCTGAGCCGCCAGTTTAGCGCTTATAAGAACTTCACTTTGCCCCTGTTTGGGCAACTCACCTGAAACGAGCTTCATATCAAGGCTTGATATGAAATCCTCGGTGTCTTGGCTGAACATGCCGAAAACGTGGGCGCTGTATGAACCCATGCCGTTCTTATATCTCAGTGAACCTTTTATAGCCGTTGGAATTACCTTGCCGACACCGTCGCAGTTTTTTGCACCGTCAAGAAAAGTGCTTGGCAGTGTGTCGCTATTGCTTGAATAGACCATTGTGTAATTTTTGTATATGTCCGAATTGAGCATATAGCCGGTGCTGGCCGTTGTTGTAACCATAAGAGAATAAAAATAAACAAGAAATATTCCGATCGTAAGCGAAACAATTATCGGCAGCGTTTTTTTGGGGTTGCCTGTTATAAATTTAAAAGCGGAGAGCGGTTTCATGCTGTCGCCCCCTCCTCCTTGTTCTGAACGGAGCTTATTGCACCATCCCAGATGCGGATTATTGTATCTGCGTTGTCAAGGATACTCTCGTCATGCGTTACGATAAGCACCATGGCGTTTTGCTTGTATTCGTCGAGCAGCTTCATCACCTCGCGGGCACTCGCGTGGTCAAGCGATGCTGTCGGTTCATCGCCGAAAATCACCTTTGGTTCGTTGATAAGCGCGCGGGCAATTGCCGCCTTTTGCCTTTGCCCGCCGGAAAGCTGGTGCGGTTTTTTGTTGGCAAGTTCTTCGATGCCGAGCCGTCCGAGAAGATTCAACGCCTTATCCCTCATTTTTTTAGAGCTTGCGTTCACCGGGGTCAGAACATTATCCAGTATTGTCATATACTCGACGAGAAAATGGCGCTGAAACACAAAGCCGAAATCACTCCGCCGCAACGCCGCGAGTTTTGCGGTAGACATATCTTTATAAGAATGCCCCTCAAAGCTTACATTGCCGGAGGTTTGCCGGCGCAGACCCGCCATGCAGTATAGCAGCGAGCTTTTGCCGCTGCCCGACGGACCGAGGATACCGACAAGACGGTTGCCGGAAAGCGCAAGGTTAACGTCACGCAGACCGATCGTCTGCGCAGCCTTATCCATATCATAGATCAGATTAAGCTTTTCTATATTGAATTCCATAAGAACAATTCCTCTCTTTAATTTTTAATTAGCCTCTATGACCGTTACGGGATCCACACTTGAAAGCATCCTAAAAACCGGGATAAGTGTGAAAAGCGTGGTGAAAAGCGGTGCTATTATCGAAAGAACAACCGCCTTTTCGCAGATAAACACAGGCAATCCCCCGCTTTTACTGTACAGATCCCCGATAATAAATACACAGGACAAAATTCCAAGACTCAAACCGATTATGAAGCTGCCCAGATTGACCATCATTACCTCGCGCAGCGCCCGCAGCATAATGGATTTTCTTGAAAAGCCCATGGCGTAAAGAATGCCGAACTCCGCCTTACGGTTATAGAACTGTGCGTATTTTGAGCACACAAGGCAAACCGCCATTACGATAATTGCTATGATGGCGATTGTGTCCATTACCTTGATACTCTCGACGCTGTCGTCAAAGATTGAATTCATCCACGACAATGTATATACATTGACATCTTCATTGGAATATTGTTTCAGGTCGTTACCGGCAGCCTCTAATCTGCCCGGCTTTGGAAAAGCAATTAGACCATTCTCTAAAATCGTGTTTTCGTCCACGTTTTTTAAATCTGTAAAAGGGTCGCTTGTTATTGAAACACAGTCGATCCCTTCAAGGATTCCGACAACCGTGTATTTCCCTGCGAGACTATCGAGTTTGTCTACTTTGTTGCCCATTGAGTCGCCGATTTTAAGTTTTCTATTTTTTGAAACATGCATATCTATTGCGATCTCATCTTTGCTTATGGGCAAACGGCCTTCTTTTAGCTTCGAGCCATGCTGCCTTAAAAAGTAAGAAACATCGGAACTGCGTAAACCGTAAACTTGTGTTGTTCCTCCTGCTCCAAAAATGTTAAAGGCTGTCTCTTGTGTTAACGCGGGAATAATCTTTTCGATATCGGCGGAACTTTTAACTCCGCTTATTATGTTTTCATTCAATGTTTTACTGCCTGCCGGCGAAATTTCTATCTGTCTTTCAAGAACACTGGCTGTCGCATAATATGCTGATTGCATCATAGACTCGATAAAGCACTCAAAAATGAATAGGAATACGATTGCCGTAACAATTGCCAACGCGGATGAGAATGTGTGTCGCTTGTTGTTTTTTATAAATTTTAATGTGGAAAGCGGGCTCATCTTTTCACTCCCCTTAACTTGATGTGTCTATTCTACACGGTTTTCGGCATAACAAAAAGTAACCGCAGTCATGACTTGGCATGACTGCGGTAATGATTTTCGATTTTATTTTTTCGCTATTGAACTTTAAGTTGGGTGACTATAAAGGTAACTCTTTTAAACAAAACGATCAGCCAGTAGCGGCATAAGGGTTATTTTACGGACACCCTTTTAAACAAATATCAACATTTTATTGTATATTTCGATTACAGTTCGCCTTATTGTATAGAATGATAAATCTTTTTGAGATAAAGCGCCGCCGAGGTGCGGTCGCTGATGCCGATTTTTGCATAGATGCTGCTCACATGATTTTTAACCGTACCCTCAGAAAGATAAAGCGCGGACGATATCTGACGGTTTGTAAAGCCCTGAGCGAGCATGCGCGCTACGTCGCGCTCGCGCCCCGAGAGTTCCGGCAGGACGTCAACTTCGCTTTTGCCATGTGTGGCGTCCCCAGCCTGCGGCTGTGACTTTGAGAGCCGCCTTGCAAGCTTTCCCGCAATCTTTGACGGCAGGATAAAGCAGCCGTTATAAGCGTCCTCAATGGCTTTCACAAGCGCTGCTGAGTCTATATCCTTTAAGATATAACCCGCCGCTCCCGCTGTGAGCGCTTCGACAATATACTCGTCATCGTCAAAGGTCGTAAGAATCAGCACGGCTGTTTCGCGGTGCTTTGCCTTGATAAGCCGTGTCGCCTCAACGCCGTTGACGTTAGGCATGCGCACATCCATAAGCACTACGTCCGGCGTGAGGGCGCCGCAAAGCTCCGCCGCCTGCGCGCCGTCCTCCGCTGTGCCCGTGACCTCGACCGTGCCGCTAAGCTCCAGAATCGTTTTCAACCCGTCGCGCATAAGCGTCTGATCATCGGCAATCAAAACTTTTATCTTTTTCATTCATTCTACCCTTTTGTCGTGATTTGTGACTTCAGCAGGATGTTATCCCCCGCCTGAGGCCATCCGCTTCGGCGGGGGATAACAAAACTATTCCGCTTTAATCCTATAATTGCTATAGGCCCAAAGCCGACGGCAGTTCCCCTAAGTGAATTGGCAACATGATATATAAAGAGAAGCCCTCGCCCTCTTCTGTTTCAAAACTCATCGTTCCGCCCACCGCCTGCGCCCTGTCGCGCATTGCGCGAAGACCAAACCCCGGGCTGACAGCGGAGATGCCCTTGCCGTTATCCTCGACAGACAGAACGATCCGGTCACCCTGCATGACCAGTTTTATCACAAAAGCCGTGCTTTTTCCATGGCGTTTGCCATTTGTCAGCCCTTCCTGCAGGCTGGCATAAAGCACCTTGGCGTATTCTTCCGGAATACTTATTGTGCGGTCTATCTCGCTGTTTATGGCGACGCCCCAGTTCTGCCTGCAATCGTTGAGAAGAGCGTCAACCGAATCGAAAAAGTCCAAGATTTCATGCCTGTCTTCAAGCATGCGCACAGAGCGGCGTATATCGTTAAGTCCCTTGCGCACCTGCCCCTGTGCGAGCGCAAGCTTTTCACCCGCCCGCGCCGTATCCGTTTCTATGAGCATACTTGCCGCCTCAAGCTCAACAAGCACTGTTGTCAGCGTGTGACCAACCGTGTCATGTATCTCACGCGCGATGCGGTTACGTTCGCCTTGCGCGGCGGAATCCTCCGCTTTTTCATATGCCGCCTTCAGTTCTTTATAAAGCGCCTCTGATTCAAGTTTGCTCACTGTCAGCTTTATTAAAGCGTCACTTAAAAGAGCGTTCTGCTCAATCTGATAATTGATAAGCAAAAACACAATAGCGACAAGCCCGAACGCAGGAATGCTGATTAGCAGCATGATGACAAAATAATCCGTACGCCCTTTTAAAAATTGGAACAGAGACAGGCAAAAGCAGGCGTAGTCGACTATAAAAAGCGCTGCGCCTGCTTTTTTGCTGTTATTTAAAATAATATCATCGATAAGAAAGATAAAGATAATCATTGCGGCTGCCGAGGTATCGATAAGGCAGATAAGCGAAACCAGAACCAAATCAACAAAGGTTGACAGCATCCGAAAAAACGGCTTTTCACCGCTCAAAAGGTATGCTCTGACTGTGTAGTTTGTGAGGAACACAAAAAACAGCAGCAAAAGAGTATACTTCTGAGCACCCGAAGCCAGTGTGCAAATTATTAAAATCAAGCAGAAAGCGCAGTAATTTATGATATTAACGGTGTCTTTTATTCGTCCGAACATTGCGTTCATACGCCCCTGTCTTTACGCCTGCTCCCCTTTTTCACGTTCAAGAGCCTTAATGACGTATTGGGAAGTGACGTCTCGCGGAAGCCTTTTATCCATGCTCAACTTTTGAATATACCGGTGAGCCTGCGACTCTGTCCAGTTTTTCTGCTGAACAAGCATAAGCTTGGCTTTTTCAAAAATACCGCCTGCGCCGCTGCCCACTTTTACAATGAGCTTTACCGTCTGAACCAGTGCATCTTTTGTCAGCGGCTTTGATAATATGGTTACTCCCGTGCCGTCAAGCATCTCGTGTGCGTCGACAAGATTTACCCTGTCAACTACTACAATTATACGCTTTACCCCGTTATCCGCAAGCCCTATCGCAAGATTATTCGCTGTTTCATCAGGCAACTTGCCTGCTATCAGCACCGCGTCAAATTCAGTCAGGCTGGTTTGGCGGCGTGCCTGCGCACCGGAAGTCGCAATTGATGATACGCCTGCAGAGGCAGATGATATAAGTGAAACAAGCTGCTCCGCCAATTCACGCTGGCTGCAGATCACAAGCATTCCGTCGCCCAAATAAATCACTCCTAAAAATCCAGTTGTCCTGCTGCGTTTAAAAGAACCGCAGCAATGCTTAATATATACTCAGATATTTATTGATTTCCCACTCGTTGACCTGGCAGCAGTAATCCAGCCATTCCGCGCGCTTTACACTCAGGTATCTGCTGAAAGCGTGGTCGCCGAGGGTTCTTTTTATCAGATCATCTTTTTCAAAAGCGTTGAGCGCGTCGCCCAAGGATTCAGGAAGCCGTTCAACGCCCGCCGCTTTCAACTGTCGAGCAGACATTGTCATAGGGTTGCTGGTAGCCTCTGCCGGCGGCTCAATGCCGTCTTTTATGCCTTCAAGACCGGCCGCGAGTAAAACAGCAAGCGTAAGATATGGGTTGCAGGTGGCATCGGGGCTGAGCAGTTCAAGCTGCGCGTTGCCTTCGCGTATGATCGGTATCCGTACAAGCGGGCTGCGGATTTTGCGTGCCCAAGTTTTAAAGCTCGGCGCTTCATTGCCCGGCACGAGCCTTTTATAAGAGTTGACAAGAGGATTTGTCAGCGCTGTTATTCCTTTAAAATGCTTGAATATTCCGCCGATAAAATGGCGGGCGTCATCCGATAGCCCGATTGGATCGCTGCTGTTTGAAAATACGTTTTTTCCGTTTTTATAAAGGCTCATGTTGATATGCATGCCGCTGCCTGCCTCGCCGCCCAATGGTTTTGGCATAAAGGTGGCGTGAAGCCCGTGCTTTTGCGCAATGATTTTAACAACCATTTTAAAGGTCATTATGTTATCCGCGGTTTTAAGCGCCTCGTCGTGACGGAAGTCGATTTCGTGCTGGCCGCCCGCAACCTCGTGATGGCTCGCGTCGATGATAAAGCCCATATCCTCGAGCACAAGGCACATTTCGCGGCGGGCATCCTCGCCAAGGTCAATGGGTGCAAGATCAAAATAGCTTGCCATATCGTGCGTCTGTGTCGTGGGAAGCCCGTTGTCGTCGGTGTGAAAGAGGAAAAATTCACACTCCGGTCCGACATCAAAGGTATAACCCTCTTTAGCCGCGTCGTTAAGCGTTTTTTTCAAAATATACCGCGGGTCGCCTTCAAAGGGTGTGCCGTCCTGCAAATAAACATCGCTGATAAAACGGGCAACCCTTCCCTGCTGGGGCCGCCATGGTATCATGTTAAGCGTGTCAAGGTCCGGAACCAACAGCATGTCGGATTCCTCAACCCGTGCAAACCCCTCGATTGACGAGCCGTCAAAAATCGCTCCGTCAAGCGCGTTTTCAATATTGCTCTCATTGACGGCAATATTTTTCATTATACCACCGATGTCGGTAAACTGAAGGCGTATGAATTTTACATCGTTATCTTCCACAAAACGCAGAATATCCTCGCGCTCCAAAAAATCTCCCCCTTTTAAATCATAATTTTCGTTTTTTCGACATACCGTTTTTATGCAATTACTATATTATGACTATAGCATATATTTTACCCATAAATCAACCATGCGCCGCAGATATTACAAATTAATGCAATCGCTGCGGCGCATCTTCGCGCTTTTCATTTTATGAATTTTTAAATCAATTTATTCATTGAGTTTTTTCAATTTATGCAACTTTTTAAATCTCTTTATTCATTTTACAGCATTTCAAAGATTTTTGCAACTGTTAGTTTTTATTTATATTTTAACTGAACTCCGTAAAATCCATTATAACAATTTCATTTTCATTCATGCTTGTTACCAATGCATCAATCGTCATTACGTTTATAACCGATTCATGCAGCGGAATAACCGGCTGCTCATTCTTAATGATGACGTCAGCAAAATTTTGCAGTTGCAGAACAAAGGCGTTCTCTTCACCAATCTCAAATGTATCGGTCAAAATGTAATCCCATTCGGGCTTTCTGCGCGTCTGTTTTATCGTTACGCCGCCGTAAATCCCCCACGCAATAGGAAGGTTTATCCTCACATTTGAACAGTTGAGCTGCAATTCCTCGCTGAAGCTCGCATCCTTGCTGCTTTCGATAAATGCGGTCACGCCGTTTTCATATTCGATCATGCCGAAAATGCGTGTAATTACGCCGCTTTTCGCGCCTATGCCGCCGGAAGCGACCACACGCCTTGGCAGCGCGCCGGCAAAATGGTTGCAGCCGTTTACAAGATAGCTCATCCAGTCATAGGGGACGCCACCGCCGCATTCCTTTTTAAAGCGCCAGTCATTTGCAAAATCGGTGTCGGAAAGTTCCTCAGGCTCATAATTACTAAAGGCAGCCTTTATATTGTCTATTTTGCCTGCGGTTTTCGCCGAAACAAGCTCTTCGATCTTCTTGATGGCGGGATGATGGCGGTATTTGCATGCTTCCATGATAAAAGCGTCATTTTCACGTACCATCTTCCAGATGGATGCTGCCTCGGAGGCTGACAATGCAAGCGATTTTTCGCACAGTATGTTCTTAACGCCCGATTGAAGACACTTTTGAATCTGTTCTGCATGCTGAATAGGCCATGTACAAAGGATAACGGCGTCAAGCTTTTCATTTTTGAGCATGTTGTCAATATCACAATAATATGACTGAATATGATACTGTTCGGCGCAGCTCTTTGCTTTGCTTTTGTCTATGTCACAGCACGATGTTATTTTAACGTCGCTTACAAGTTCCGCCGCGTTAAAGTGCTCATGCGAATGCTGACCGCAGCCCACAAGACCAATTTTTAATAATCCGTCGCTCATAATCTGTCCCTCTTTTTTTATCAGTTATACTATGCCTGTTTATTTGTCATTGTACATTGATAAAATCAACATTGCAAGAGGATAAACTGATAAATTTGATTGCAATGTCTGTAACAGCAAAAGAGCCGGACTATACGCCCGGCCCTTAAATAAAACCAAATCAGTTTCTTGTATATAACTGCCTGTATGGGTTCGCGCTGTTGGCAGTAAGCTTTATAAATCCGGCCTTCATGACTGATTCAGCGTCGCCGCCGAAAAATCCACAGTAAAGATTTACGTACCATTTGATTTTTGAAATATCGTCATCATTAACTTCTTCGACCTTAACCTGCTTTGGCAAGCCCTTGGGGACCTCGTTGCCGCGGATATAGATTACACCGCCATGCATACCTGTGCCGCAGAATCCGCCGACAGGAACGCCCTCAACGCCTAAGCCAAGCACAAGGATCATACCGCCCGCAAGATATTCGCCAAGGAAATCACCGGATTTGCCGCCGACAACAACAACCGGCTTCATATCGCCGTATTCCTTCATGTGGATGCCGGTACGATAGCCGGTATCATTTTTGATGAAGATTTCGCCGCCGCGTGCGGCATAACCGCAGGTATCGCCGCAGCTTCCGTGAACAACAACTCTGCCGTGGTTCATGGTGTCGCCGGTCGCATCCTGTGCGTTACCGTTAACGACAATCTCAGAGCCGTCCATATAAGCGGCAAGCGCGTTGCCCGGTGTGCCGTTGATGGTAAGGTTGTAGCCTTTAAGCGCACAGCCGATGTAGCGTTGCCCGCAGACGTTATTGAGCTCGATTGTCTTGTCTTTGGAATCAACGATAATATCGTTCAGGTCTTTATAGTATATTCCTGTTGTATCTAATTTCATTGCGCTATACCTCCTCCGGCAAGAATACGCTTGCGATCCGACTTGCCGAACAGCATGAGCTGCGGTTGCTTTTTAAGAAGCGCTATATCGACACCCTTGAGGTCGATTTTTTCTCTTATTAATGCGGTATAAATACCGGCACGGTCAACATCGCTGATGAGTATGTAGCCCAAAAGTTTGTTGTCCCTAAAAACCAGCTTTTTATAAGACTCTTCGCCTTCCTCAACAAATTCCTCGCCGTCATAGCTGCCGGCTGAAACAAGCGGAAGCCCGAAGAAACCGATTGCGTTCATCGGCATAACCTTTGGCGTGTCGGCTTTGCCACCGGCCATATTGATGCCGGCTGCCTCGCCCTGCATATATGCGTTTGGCAAAAGAGCCATAATGTGGCGGTCACCGGTAACGGTGTCGACTGCCTCAACGCAGTCACCCGCAGCATAAACGCCGTCAAGTGTTGTGCGCATTTCGTCGTCTGTCACAATGCCGCGCCCGACTTTGCCGCCCGCTTCTTTGACAAGCTCGACATTGGGGCGAACACCGGCCGCAACAACAAGCACATCAAACGGCAACTTTTTGCCGGAACTGAGTGTAAGCTCATTCGTGCCGGCTTTTGCGGCGGAATCACCGAATATGAAGTTGACGCCGCACTTTGTGATATGCTTTTCAAGAATAGCCGCGCCCTTGTCGTCAAGCACTGACGGCATAAGGTGTGAAGCCATTTCAACAACAGTCAGTGTGCCAACATGACCGGCAAGACCCTCGGCTACCTTTAAGCCGATCAAGCCTGCGCCAAGCACGATAACACGGCTGTTTTCGTTTATCATTGATTTAAGCTGAATCGCGCTGTCCCAGTTCAAGAACGTTACGGCGTTCTTACATTCATTCACGCCCTCAATCGGGGGAACGAACGGGCGGGACCCTGTGCCCACAAGCAGATTTTCATAATCAACCTTTGAGCCGTCTGAAAGGGTCAAGGTCTTTTTCTTTGCGTCAAGACCGGTGACCTTTACGCCAAGCATTGTTTTAACGCCGTTCTTCTCATAGAAGTCTTCAGGGCGGTAATACATGTTCTTGTCAACAACCTTGCCCTTGAGCCAATATGAAATCAGCGGACGGCTGTATGTCGCATGCTTCTCATCCGAGATTAAAAGTATCTCTCCGCTCTGGTCGTTTTTTCTGATACCCTCGATGCAACCGACGGCGGCGGCGGAATTACCTATTATAACATACTTCATTTTGCGTCCCCCCTGTCCTCAAAAACGAGCGCTCTGTTGGGGCAGCCCTGCACACATGCGGGTGTGTCGCCGCTCTCGGTGCAAAGGTCGCACTTTAAAGCAACCGATTTGTCACCGTGACCGCGGACAACCGCGCCGTATGGGCACGACATAACACAAGTCCAGCAACCAACGCATTTTTCCTGATTGACACGGATAACACCGTCTTCATCACGTGTGAGCGCGCCGGTAATACAGGATTTAACGCAAATGGGGTTATCACAGTGACGGCAGTTCAGTGCGAAATTGACCTCGCTGCCTTCTTCTACCTGAATACGAGCCTGCGGAGCTCCCTTTTTATATGCCTTGACTATGCTGCTTTCGCCGCTGTGTGAAAAGCCGCAATAATATTCGCACAGGTGGCAGGCAAGGCAATATTCTTCTATCGCATAAACCTTTTTCATAAAAGCCCTCCATTGCCCTGATAAATCAATTTAATTATTATATATATTCCAAAAAATATTTCCCGCATAAATATTTAAAGTAAATGCTTTTTGGGATTATATATTACGTATGTGCGTTTCGCGAAGCGAAAATCGCACACGTCATGGCGTTTAGCCCGACTGTATAGAGCGCAATAGTGATGGCAACCATTATTGCACTCTATACAGTAATTATTCGCCGGCGTGTTTGATGCCAAGAATTTCAAGCTCTTTTTCATTAAGCCCGATACCGCGAAGCATCAGTCTGTTTCCACGAAGGCTGTCAATGGCATTTATGCCCATGCCGCCCATCATTTCTTTTATCTCGTGATTCCACGCCTGAACGATATTAACCAGTCTCTTATACCCTACTTCAGGGTTAAGACGTTTTACAAGGTCAGCGCGCTGTGTTGCGATACCCCAGTTGCATTTGCCGGAGTGGCAGTCGCGGCAGAGATGGCAGCCGAGCGCAAGAAGCGCCGCAGTACCGATATAAATAGCGTCGGCGCCAAGTGCAATAGCCTTGACAGCATCAGACGAGCAGCGAATCGATCCTGCTACGATGACGCTTACGTTGTTGCGTATGCCCTCATCGCGAAGTCTCTGGTCAACCGCCGCAAGCGCAAGCTCAATCGGAATACCGACGTTGTCGCGGATGCGTGTGGGCGCAGCGCCTGTGCCGCCGCGGAAACCGTCGATAACAATAGCATCGGCGCCGCTGCGGGCTATGCCGGAGGCAATAGCCGCAACGTTATGAACGGCGGCAATCTTTACAAACACCGGCTTTGTATAGCGTGTAGCCTCTTTAAGCGAAAAGATAAGCTGTCTTAAATCTTCAATCGAATAGATATCGTGATGAGGATAAGGAGAAAGCGCGTCCGTTCCAAGCGGAATCATTCGGGTTCGGGAGACATCCTCCTTGACCTTTGCGCCCGGAAGGTGACCGCCAAGTCCGGGCTTCGCGCCCTGACCCATCTTGATCTCAATGGCAGCACCTGCGTTTAAAAACCCGGGATGCACGCCGAAACGGCCTGAAGCAACCTGAATTATTGTATTCGGGCCGTATTGATAGAAATCTTCATGCAAGCCGCCCTCACCTGTATTGTAATAGGTGCCAAGCTCTGTCGCCGCGCGCGCAAGGCTTTCATGCGCGTTTTTGCTGATTGAGCCATATGACATAGCCGAGAACATTATCGGAATGTTAAGTTTGAGGCTTGGTGAAAGCTTCGTCTTAAGCGAGCCGTCTTCATTAAACTCAAGCTTTGAAGGCTTGCTTCCTAATATAACGCGCGTTTCCATCGGCTCACGGATCGGGTCAATGGACGGATTGGTGACCTGGCTTGCATTCAGTAAAATTTTATCCCAATAAACAGGATATTCGCGTGGGTTACCCATAGCCGACAGCAACACAGCGCCGCTTTCAGCCTGACGGTAAGCCTCATATATAAGCTGATTGCTCCAGTTTCCGTTTTGGCGCAGTTTATTCTGGTTTTCTTCTATTGACAGCGCATGTGTGGGGCAAAGGGTTACACAGCGCTGGCAATCTACGCATTTTGATTCGTCAGCAAGCATAACGTCGCCGTCTGCGTCGTAAGTATGTACTTCGTTAGAGCACTGACGTTCACAAACGCGGCATTTA
Source organism: Ruminococcaceae bacterium UBA1320 (assembly GCA_002306975.1). GTDB lineage: Bacteria > Bacillota > Clostridia > Oscillospirales > Ethanoligenentaceae > Ruminiclostridium_D. The sequence continues at coordinate 2,544 of DBTI01000168.1, read as the reverse complement.
ATGCATCTGTCGCTGTTTCTTAAAACAACAAATTCCGGCTGTATATAATTTACTGGCATTAGTTTTTACCTCCTTCCTCAAGGCGGGCGATAACTGGCTCGCCGCCCTTGGGCGCCCATACCCGATCAGGATCCGGGCATATCGCGCGGATTGCGCATTCTTCACTTGCAACATAAACCATATCGTCTTTTTCCGCCGCAACCATGCCGCGAAGCTTCAGACGATCGTTAAGCGCCATCATACCGCCGTTAAAGCCAAGTATGATGGAGAATGGACCATTTATAAGCAAACTGCCGTAAACGGAACGATAAGCTTCATGCTTAATGCGCTCCTTCTCAGGCATATTGTCAATTTCATCCCAGAATTTTGCGCAAACAACATTTGTGATTTCTTCAAGCGGCATCCCGTTTTTACGGTTGAGAAAATCGACGATATAGGTAATCGCCTCGGTGTCGGTCAAGAGCTTGCACTTATAGCCAAACATCTCAAGGTAACGCCTGTTGGCGTCATATGATGAAATCTCCCCATTATGTACTATCGTATAATCTAAAAGACCAAACGGGTGAGCACCGCCCCACCATCCCGGCGTATTTGTCGGATAGCGGCCATGTGCAGTCCAGAGATAGCCATTGTATTCTTCAAGGCGATAGAATTCCCCAACATCCTCAGGAAAACCGACAGCCTTGAAAACACCCATATTTTTGCCGCTGGAGAAGACATAAGCGCCTTCATAATTGCTGTTAATATTCATAACGCATTTTGCAACGAAATCACGCTCGTCAAGCAGGCTTGTTTTAAGCTTGTTTTGAAGAGGAGTTACAAAATAGCGCATAATGATTGGTTCATCAGTTATATTCTTATGCTTGCGGGTTGGAATGCTGTTAAGATAACCAATCTCAAAATGTCTGTTAATAAACGCTTCTGTCTGATCTTTTGCTGTGGTATTATAATAAAATACATGGAGCGCGTATAATTCTTTATACTCAGGATATATGCCGTAGCCGGCAAATCCACCGCCAAGACCATTTGACCTGTCATGCATAACCGCAATGGATTTTACAATAACAGACCCCGGAATTGATTTTCCTTTGCGGCTTATTATACCGGAGATTGCGCATCCTGACGGTATGCGGACCTGACCTTCCTTAGAAAGCATTATGATTCCTCCTGATAATAGCTATTAATACGACAAATTGTTTATGCCGTAAATTGAACACTACTTTGCTGTAAAAGGTGCTGTAAATTAAATTTTATCATAAACTGCACAATTGTCAAGTCATTTATGCAATATTGATACACGTGTTTAAGCAAACAATATAACGATATCTTGTGGCGGCAGGCTGTTTCACTGTGCTATTTACAATATTTTACGAATAATATTTATGAATAATCGCTGAATATAGTGTGGTGTATTTGCAATATTAGCATCATTTTTTTTCATTTTAGAAACAATAGAAATGGATCGGGTCAACTATATGCCTGTCGAATCATGTCATCATCTCTATTTGCAACAAAATACTGAATATTACATTCTTTGATGTTGCAGAATATTTTTTGAAAGCTTCTGCCTATGATTATATCCAAGATTATTATTTTCATTATATAATATATATTGGTATGAGCATGTAGTAAAAAAGACAAGCTGCAAAGCAACTTGTCTTTTTTATGCCGGCATCGACCTATTTTCCCAGGCAGTCACCCGCCAAGTATCTTGGGCACCGATGAGCTTAACTACCGTGTTCGGAATGGGAACGGGTGGGACCTCATCGTCATTGGCACCGGCTGTATATATCTCAACAGACAATTCTTAAGAAAAGAATCATGCTGTTTTGACCGTAATAAAAGAAAAGAATAAAATTGGTGACCCGTAGCGGATTCGAACCGCTGTAACCGGCGTGAGAGGCCAGTGTCTTAGACCGCTTGACCAACGGGCCCTCTTGCAGAGAGCAATTCGCGAATAAGCTTTTCTCTCACTTTAGCTCTGCGTCCGCGACTATAAACTTCTGCTAAATATCAGCCCTAATCGGTGTTCATTGGGGAAGGCAATGCCTGAAAGTACTGTTCGCGACGTAAAACTACAGATCACTGCAATGATCACCGCGAACTGCCTCCAGTGCAACTGGTGGTGCACCTCCGGGGACTCGAACCCCGGACCCACTGATTAAGAGTCAGTTGCTCTACCAACTGAGCTAGAGGTGCAACTGCATCTTTTAGGGCCTTCAAAACCGAACAAAGAAAGTAATGATGAATGCAAAAAGGAGGGAAGGTTGAAAGAACAAAACAATAATAAGAAGCATCAAGGTCAAGCCCTCGACATATTAGTATCGGTTAGCTGAACATGTCACCATGCTTACACATCCGACCTATCAACCTTGTAGTCTTCAAGGTGTCTTACCATCTTATGATGTGGGATATCTTATCTTAGGGTCGGTTTCACGCTTAGATGCCTTCAGCGTTTATCCGTTCCGCACTTGGCTACTCAGCTATGCCACTGGCGTGACAACTGATGCACCAGCGGTGCGTCCATCCCGGTCCTCTCGTACT
>DBTI01000299.1 GCA_002306975.1 Ruminococcaceae bacterium UBA1320 | reverse complement strand
TAAGAGTTTCCACTGTAATGCTGACAGAGGTTGCAGTAAGGATAACGCCGATGAATACGTTTTGCAGAAACAGACTTGCTGAGGCATCGGAAAGCGCCTTGCTGTTGAATAAGCTGGCAACTCCGAAACCGCCGAGAAGAGGAACAATTACCCCTATTAAAGCAATAACAAACGAAGCTTTCCCGGTTTTTTTCAGTTCCTTGATGTCCGTTTCCAGTCCAGCCGAGAACATGAGAACAATGACTCCAATCTCAGAGGTCTTAGATATAAAGTCGGTTTCTTTTAAAATATTAAGCAGAGCCGGGCCAAAAATCAATCCGGCTAACAGTGCACCCACTACCTGAGGCATTTGAAATTTTTTCGTAACAAGACCCAAAACTTTCGTCGCAATCAGAATGAGGGCCAAATCAAGTAAAAAGTTATAAGAATTCATGAATTGCTCCTTTTTCGTTATTTGGTATCAAAAGTCAATAATCATCGGTTAATGAAGAATGGGTTTAGACCGTAATTAACCTTTCAATATTTTGTCATTAGTAGTCCGAGTCAGCCGCTTTATCCTCCTGTATTTTTTCGATTTTTATGTGCACCCTCAAACACGTAAAAAATAACATAAAATTTATTATATGTTATATCGATGATAGATACTTATAGATAATCGAATGATACAAAATTATGAAATATAAAGTCGAGACACCAAATGGCTGTATGGAAATGGAAGAATTTTTTGCCAGCAATGATTACAAATTCACTTTATTTCAATTTTACCTTGGGAAGCAGAAGTGTATCTCAAAGAGAATAAAAAAAGCAAAATATCATCACTGACATTTTGTCTTTTTTATTTCCCATTTCATTATAAATCAGCGTATCACAATGAGAACCAGCTCATTCTCCGTCAGGACTGACATTTTCCATCATGGGCAGATAAAATCGAATGTTAGCTCCTCCTCCCTCATTATTATCGGCATATATTTGGCCGCCGTGCGCATTGACAATTGCTTTGCAAATTGCAAGACCCAGCCCGATACCTCGCTGGGAATCCGCATGAGAACCGTTGACTGTGTAAAATAAATTAAATATTTTAGGTAAATCATCAGGGCTAATTCCCGTTCCGTTATCGATCACGCTGAACCACGCCTTGTTTTCTTCCACCTTGACTTTCACTTTAATTTCGTCCGTGCGTGAAGTATGTTTGACCGCGTTATCTATTAGATTGATGAGTACCTGCATAATCAGTTTTCCGTCCATCGGAATAAAGAGAACCTCATCAGGAAGTTCAGCGGTTATTTTTCGATTATCCACATATTTAGAAGAACGGTTTACTGCTTCAGCGACGATTTCCTCAGCAGCCTCCTCCTGCATATGTGCAATCAGTTTACCCTCTTCAATCTTCGTCAGGCTCAATATGTTTTCAACCATCTGAGTAAGCCAGTTGGAGTCATCGTAAATCCCCTGCACAAGCTTGCGGTTATCCTCATTCTTTAAGCTGTATAACAACAACTCCGACGAACCCATAATACCGGTAAGCGGAGTCCTAAGGTCATGTGAAATTGCTCGAAGCAGATTACTTTTAAATTTTTCACGCTCCGCCTCCGCCTTAACTGCTTCTTTTTCATTGGCAAGACGCTCGCGCCCCATTGCGACGCAAATCTGCGTTGCAATGGAGGACAACAGCTTCGCCTGATCCCCTTCCTTCCGCACACATTTTTGAGGCAGACAAATGATGCCGTATTGATGTGTTTGACCGGAAATGGGCAAAATAAACTTGTCGTTCAAAACCTGTTCGGTCACATCGGAAGTGAGCGAACGTACATTGACCCGATGCTGCCCTTTTTCCACGCTGTATTCCTCACTCAACTTGCCTCCGGCATCAAATGTAATGAAGTGTACTTCGCAGTCCAGAAGATTGGCGAGCCACTGCACTGATACGGTTGCAACTTCTGAAACACTAGAAGTCATAGCAAGTGAGCTGGTGATCTGGTACAGCATTTTGGTCTGCTTTTCACTTCGTCTTGCGGCTGCGGACGATTCGAGAATTTTACTGGTGAGCGTACTGGTCAAAATGGAGGCCACCAGCATAACAATAAATGTAGTAAGATAGTCCCGATTATAAACATGAAAGGTGTAATACGGCTGCGTAAAAAAATAGTTAAAACAAAAAATATTTACCAATGATGCGGCTATTCCGTAAATATATCCTCGTGTAAAGCGTGAGACAATCAAAACTGATAAAATGTACACGACTGCGATATTGATAGCAGAAAAGTTGAGATGCCGAAAAAACATCGACAACAGCGTTGCGATGACCAGAATCATGATTGCGGTTGCAATTTGCACCGGAGTTCCGCGGAATTTTTCTTCTCTTTTTTCAATGCCCAATTCTTTCATCCTATCAACCAATCTGCTTAAGATTTTTATGTCAAATTATATCACGAGTCTCGAATAAAATGAATGGAACGAATAAAACTATGTTCGGGGTGATTTTATGAGAGATCTTCCGTTGGGTTTCGGGATGGCTCTGTCACAGAATACAAAGGCAATGGAAGTATTTTGCGCAATGTGTGAGCAAGACCAACAGAACATCATTGATCATACACATCAAGTTGATTCCAAAAAAGAAATGCAGGCATATGTTGAAAGTCTTTCCGACAAAATTTAACAGTCATAGAATTTCCTGAACCGTGCATGATAATAACGGCAGGGCAAATATCATCTTTTTAAAAACGTGCCTTGTGCATGGATATTTACCCTGTTAGGGTGAGGCTAATCCTCACCCGGTCTACATAAGTTATTTTCCCACGTACTCAAATCCCGCATCTTCACTCTGCAGTTCAAACAGCAGCGCGCCGTCACGATAAAACCGAAATCGCGCCCGGCAGGCCGCATTTTCGCGGATAATGCGCGACATCGTTCCCGTCCGGGGCGCGATTAATTTCTGTGGAGATTTCACGGATAGATCGGCCTCCAAAACAAAATTCTTCTGCTTGAGGACAAAACCGGTTTCATCGCAGCGGATAATGTGAACGCCGTTGTAAGTGGCAAGCCGGTATTCCTGCCCCTGATACCGGACGATGCCGATACAGCCTTTAAAACTCAGCCCGGCTAATGGAATATCCGCAATTGATACCATAATGCTGCATGAAGCTTCGGAGAATCGGTTGCACTGTACCCACAGGTAACTTTTAGGAAAAGAAGTCCCCCAGTCTTTTTCGATATAGCCCGTACCACCGTCGAACTCAATCGGTGAACCATTCAATTCAAGTGAGCCGCTCAGACTGTGTTTCAAGCTAATTGTACCGTGATTGCACTCCATAAACGGAATGAAACGAAACGGTCCCATGATGTCGGACTCAGGAGGTATCAACGGGCCGTATTTCAAAATCCCTCTGCATTTCAACGGAGGGGTATCAAGATCGATTTTAATACTGCTGTCACTGAAAATGCAGTTCCCGATCCGAACCGCAAGCTTGCGCGGGCAAACCCGAAAAGCGGAATAAGGGTAAACCGCGCAGTCTGACAACTGATCGGTGACTATCTGAATAAAAGCCGATCTTCTTCCCTGCGAATCAATACTGACGCCAGGAATGAAAGCGACGGTCTGTCTGCCATTCTGATGCTTGAAGTACCATCCTTCAAAGTATGATCGGCTCTTATTCATTCCGTGAAATTGGTTCATGTTGAATTCCTTTCATGGAAGGATTGTCGATCAATTTCCCATCGCTCGTATAACGGGAACCGTGACAGGGACAGTCCCATGTTTGCTCATCCGAGTTCCATTGCAGCCGGCATCCGAGATGGGCGCATTTTCTGGATGGACTGGAAAGCACACCCGCCGCAAGCCCGGCTACCGAATGGGCACCGTCGATCAGCAGATTTTTTGCGGAAGCGGCCGGATGAAATCTCTGTGGAGAGAACACGTCGGCACTGTCATTTTGCCTGCCGCAGATCAAGTCCGTGAGAATCATAGCTGACGCCATTGAGGTCGTCATGCCCCATTTTTGAAAGCCCGTCGCCACATATAAATTTGGAGTTGCTGCGGAATACCGCCCGATATAGGGTACGCCATCCAAAGTCATACAGTCCTGTGCAGACCAATGGCAGACCTCTATACTGTGAGGAAAATATTCTTTGGCAGCCTTACGAAGCTTTTCATAGCTGCCAACATCAGAATGCATGCCCGTGCGGTGTGCTCCGCCGCCCAGAAGGAGAAATTCCCCGTAATTACGAAAAGAGTACCCATTGGTATCTGCGTCAATATACATTCCCTCCATCTGAGCCGCTTTTTTCAGCGCGATCACATAAGAACGCTCCTGATGCATACGAGCAAAGTACCAGCCCGGAATGTTAATAAATGGGAAGTGCGTCGCAACCACAATTTGATTCGCCGTCACCCTGCCGCTGTCCGTGATGACGACATCATCCCGGATTTCACGCACCATGGTATGTTCGTATATCTCCAGATCAGCTGAAATCGATTTCAGAAATTTAAGCGGATTAAATTGCGCTTGATTTGCAAACTTGAGTGCCGCCTTTACCTCAAACGGAAGCGTGGTCTTTGTGGTA
>DBTI01000307.1 GCA_002306975.1 Ruminococcaceae bacterium UBA1320 | reverse complement strand
GCGTAGCGCGTTAGACAACTGAAAAATATTATGGGGCTATGGATTATCCAGTCGGTGCGGCGGGAACTCGGCGGAAATTACAGCTTTGACGCGCTTTGCAATATGGCGCGGCAGGCTGCGGACTTTACGACGATCATCGATGTCAACGACCCGGATTTTCTCGCCCCGCAGAGGATGACGGACGCGATTAAGGCGCATTGCGCGCGGCATAACCTACAGGCGCCAAAGACGACCGGTGAGCTGATGGCCTGCGTTTACAATAGTCTAGCCACCTGCTACGCAAAGACGATTTCGGAAATTGAAGAGCTGGCGGGCCGTAGCTATTCGCGACTGCACATCGTGGGTGGCGGCACAAAGGACAGTTACCTCAACGCGTTGACCGCGCGGCACACCGGAAAGGCAGTCTACACAGGGCCGACCGAAGCGACGGCGGTCGGCAACCTGCTCGCGCAGATGCTGCAAAACAAAGAATTTGCAACCATTGAGGACGCGCGTGCATCCGTCGCGCGATCCTTCAGCATTAAAAAAGTAGAAATATAAAACAACCGGTATTAAAGAGTATAAAATGGAGGGATGAACATGTCACGTTTTGACGAGGCAAAGGAACTCTATGCAAAAGCCGGTGTGGATGTCGACGCGGCTTTAAAAAAGCTTGCGAAGGTCAGGCTTTCGATACACTGCTGGCAGGGAGACGATGTAACCGGCTTTGAAAACCGCTCCGCCCTTTCCGGCGGCATCGCGGCGACCGGTAATTACCCCGGCAGGGCACGAAACCCGGAGGAGCTTATGAACGACCTTGACGCCGCACTTAAGATCGTTCCGGGTAAACACAAGATCAATCTGCACGCGATCTACGCCATCACGGACGGGCAGGTTGAGCGGGACGCGCTCGAACCGCGGCATTTTACAAAATGGGTAGACTATGCGAAAGCGCGCGGGCTCGGTCTTGACTTTAACCCGACGCTCTTTTCGCACCAAAAGGCGGATGGCGGAACCCTCTCGCACCCGGATGCGGGCATCCGCAAATTCTGGGTCGATCACTGCAAAGCCTCGCGCAAAATCGCCGAATATTTTGGCCGGGAACTAAATACGGTTTCTTTAAACAATATCTGGATTCCGGACGGCTGCAAGGATATTCCGGCCGACCGGCTCTCTCCCCGCCGCCGCCTGAAAGACTCGCTTGATGATATCTATTCCGTCACGCTGGACGGGCGGTACATCGCCGACAGCGTGGAATCCAAAGTCTTTGGCATCGGCCTTGAATCCTACACTGTAGGTTCGCATGAATTTTATATGAATTATGCCGGTAAGAACAATATTCTCTGCCTTTTAGATAACGGACATTTTCACCCGACCGAAAAAGTCTCGGACAAAATTTCATCGATGCTGCTCTTTTTTGACAAGCTGGCTTTGCATGTGACAAGACCAGTAAGATGGGACAGCGACCACGTTGTCATCCTTGACGACGAGTTGCGTGAGATTGCAAAGGAGCTTGTCGCCTGCGACGCGCTCGAGAGAGTATTCATCGGCCTTGATTATTTTGACGCGAGCATAAATCGCATTGCCGCATGGGTTGTTGGCGCCCACAATATGCAAAAGGCATTGCTGGCCGCTTTGTTAATGCCGCTTGAAAAGCTTTCAGCGCTGCAGAAAGAGGGCAGATTTACAGAACTTCTGGCATTGCAGGAGGCGTATAAAACCTATCCGATTGGTACCGTGTGGGATGCGTTTTGCGAATCAAACAGCGTGCCTGCCCGCGAGGGATGGTTCGATGTGGTTCATAACTATGAAAAAAATGTTCTTTTAAAACGCAAATTAAATTGAGCGGAGTGTAATATGAATATTTTAGATGCGGAATTTGTAAAAGGTTTTATTCGGTTGACCGACGACGCGTTTAGACAGGGCTGGCATGAGCGCAATGGAGGAAATCTTTCATACAGAATCAGGCCGGAGGAAGCAGCACAGATTAACGAGAATTTCGATGGAACAAAGCCGTTTGTTGAAATTGGCGCAAGGGTTCCGCAGTTGGCGGGCGAATACTTTCTCGTTACCGGAAGCGGAAAATATTTTCGCAACGTTGTTCTAGCGCCCGAGGACAACATCGCAATCATAGAGATCGACGGTAAGGGTGAGAATTATCGGATTGTATGGGGTCTTGCCCATGGCGGTAGACCGACAAGTGAGCTGCCGAGCCACTTGATGAACCATGAGGTGAAAAAAATCGCGACAAATGACCGCCATCGCGTAATTCTGCACAGTCATACGGTGAACGTCATCGCCTTGACCTTTATTCTGCCGCTTGAGGACAGGGTGTTTACACGGGAACTGTGGGAAATGGCAACCGAATGTCCTGTCGTTTTTCCGGATGGCGTTGGTGTTGTACACTGGATGGTGCCGGGTGGGCGTGAAATTGCCGTAGAAACAAGCGAAATGATGAAGAAGTACAATGTCGCGATCTGGGCGCATCACGGGACTTTCTGCTCCGGCACAGATCTTGATGAGACTTTCGGATTGATGCATACCGTAGAAAAGTCGGCAGAGATTCTTGTTAAGGTCCTTTCAATGGGCGGAAAACGGCAAACAATACAGTCCGGTGAATTCAGAGAGCTTGCAAAAGCTTTCAATGTTACCCTGCCGGAAAAATTTTTAAAGTAGTAAAGTCTGCAAAAGCAGTGATATGCTGATTTATGAAGAAAATTTTACAATGTATACGGCAGGCAGCACGGCAATACCGCGTCAACCGCTTGCCGCAATATCGGGCCGCTGTAGGCGGGGTAAGATATTGTTTTGTTGTACATCTTACAATAATACTTTATTATATAATGCAAATCAGTGTAATGGAGACTGTAATAGATACGGAATTTCCGGAATATAAAGGAGATTTAGTATGAGCAAAACAATACTTTTTCAGGGAGATTCCATTACTGACGGAAATCGATATAAGCTTAAAGAACAGGAATGGGATTTGAACCATCAAATGGGCCATGGATATCAATTCATCATCAATGCAAAGCTCGGAGTGGAATATGCAGAGAAAGACCTGAAATTTGCAAACAAGGGTGTTTCCGGAAATAGAATTGTGGATATATTCGCCCGAATGGAAGAGGATATCATCAATATTCGACCCGACATTGTGAGCTTTTTGGTCGGAATCAATGATGCGGGATCGTAGATAGATAACAAGAGCGGAACGGATCCGGTTAAATTTGAGCGGGTATACCACATGATTCTTGATGAGATAATGGAAAAATTGCCGCTGTCAAAGATTGTGTTGTGCGAGCCATTTGTGCTACCAGTTGGCAGGGTTAAAGAAAACAGGGAGGAGTGGGAATCAATTGTCTTCTCGTTGCAGCCTGTAGTAAAGAGAGTGGCCGCGGCTTACGACGCTGTTTTTGTTCCGCTGCAAAACGTGTTTAATGAGTTTTGCAAGGTCAGGGAACCTTCATACTGGGTTTGGGACGGTGTGCACCCTACAGTTTGCGGCCATCAGGTTATTGCAAATGAATGGATAAAAGCAACAAAAAAATTGTTTGATTATAGTTAGGGCAACACCGCATAATTGTGGATTTGACAGTCATCCTCTCATAGGATCCCACAAAGCGGCGCATCCTTGTTGAAAACTTACAACGCAAGCAAACCGAATAAGACCGCCAAGCACCGCTTGTCAGCCAGATACAGATTCGCCAGCGCGAACATCATATAAAGTTTTGCAGTCTGCTTTCGCAGAGCACGTATGATACAGCCTTATATGCACAATTATTGAGACCTTCGAAAATTTTGTGTAAAAGTGAATAAAGAGCTTCCTTCCAGACAAGAATTCAGATAAATGAAAACGAGAATGGAAGGAAGTATTTTTTATGGAAAAGACGCCAGCAGAATTGATGAAAGAATTCGTAAACAGTCAGAAATTCACAAGCACAACTGAGATCATGGAAGCTATGAAACTGATGTTCGGTGATGTTTTGCAAAAGGTTATGGAAAGCGAGCTTGACACAGAACTCGGTTACGAAAAAAGTGAGAGAAGCGCAAATAATGACGAAAAACCACTGTCGAAAAACTACCGGAACGGCTATTCTCAAAAGACTATCAAGTCACAGCTTGGCGAGGTTCAGGTAAAAATCCCGAGAGATAGGAACGGCGAGTATGAGCCTAAAATCATCGAGAAATATGACCGTAATGCTGATGGCATGGAAGAAAAAATCCTGTCGCTTTACTCATGCGGAATGAGCCAGCGTGACATATCCGAGCAAATCAAGAGCTTGTATGACGTAGAGATATCGCCTGAGCTTGTGAGCAAAATCAGTGAGAAGATTATGCCGGAGGTTGCCGCATGGCAGAGCCGTCCGCTGGAAGCCAGCTATCCGTTTGTCTTCATGGATGCAATCCACTACAAAGTGAGAGAAGACCATCAAGTCGTAACCAAAGCGGCCTATGTCGTCATAGGGATTACGCTTGAAGGAAACAAAGACATCCTCGGTATTTGGATTGGCGAACATGAGAGCAGCAAGTTCTGGCTCGGAGTGCTCAATGACCTGAAAAGCCGTGGTATTCTCGATGTTTACCTGTTCTGCGTGGATGGCCTCAAAGGTTTTCAAGAAGCTATTTCAGCCGCATATCCCAAGGCGCAGATTCAGCGTTGCATCATTCATCAAATCCGGTACAGCACTCGGTATGTCAGTTACAAGGACATCAAGCAGCTGATGTCCGACCTTAAGCTGGTTTACAAGGCTGTGACTGAGGAAGAAGCGTTTGAAAACCTCATGGCTTTTAAAGATAAATGGGGGAAAGCCTACCCTTCCTGTGTGAAGTCCTGGGAAGACAACTGGAACATTCTGTCCACCTTTTTCGCATACCCGCCGGAGATTCGGAGGATAATATATACAACAAATATTATTGAAGGCTTAAACCGGCAGTTCCGGCAGGTAACCAAGAACAAGCCATCGTTTGTAAATGATGATTCACTGAGAAAGCTGCTCTATCTTGCCTCAAAGAAAATTGTCGAACGCTGGACACTACGGTGTCGAAATTGGGATGTCGTGCTGAATCAGCTAAACCTCCTGTTTGCAGACCGGATTGCCTGCTGATTTCCCCTTAAAATAGCATTTCCGGGAGTGAAAGTGGCATTCACGCCTGCGGGCGCGCATACCACTTTCACTCCCGGAAGAACGACAATTAAGGGGAAACCCACAACCTTGATTTCAAGTGAAATCAAACTCATTTTGTACTGATTTCTGTCTGGATGGAAATTCTATTTACACA
>DBTI01000018.1 GCA_002306975.1 Ruminococcaceae bacterium UBA1320 | reverse complement strand
TGAGCGGCAATTATACACAACGCGGAGAAGCCGCCTGCATGTTAAAGGGTGCTCGTACCCGCGCGGCGCTTTCGTGCGGAGCCGACCTTGTTGTGGAGCTGCCCCTTCCGTGGGCCGTATCCAGCGCTGAAAACTTCGCCTTTGGCGCCGTCAGCCTTTTGACCGCGCTCAACTGCGTTGACACAATAAGTTTTGGAAGTGAATGCGGCAACCTTGCAAAGCTTAGCGAATGCGCGGATAAACTGCTGGAACTTGACGGCTCGCCGGAGCTTGCGGATATGCTCAAAAGCGGCTGTTCTTTTCCCAAGGCGCGCTCGCTTGCCCTTGGCGGTGAAATGGCGGAAATATTGCAGAACCCCAACGACACGCTCGCCGTTGAGTACCTTAAATCGCTGCTAAAACTCGGTGCGCCGATGAGCGCGCTTGCGATAAAGCGAGAGGGCGCGGCGCATGAGGGCGAACCCGAAACTTTCGGTGAGATTAAAACGGCATCCGCTTCCACACTGCGTTCAATTTTAAATTCACCTACGCCGCTTGACGCGGCGGAGTATATGCCTGAAGCCGCCGCACAGGTCTGCGCGGACGAGCTTGATAAGAGGCGTGCGCCTTTTCTTCCTTTACGAGCTGAGCCATTGATGCTGGCACAGCTCCGCCGAATAGACGCCGGTGATTTCAAACTGCTGCCCGATGTTTCAGAAGGGCTTGAAAACCGCATATACCGCGCTTCTCGCGGCGCCCGTTCACTTGATGAGCTTTATGGTACCATTAAGTCAAAGCGCTACACCATGGCCCGCATAAGGCGAATTATACTTTATTCCTATCTCGGAATTAACAGGATGTACTCAGCACCGCCGTATCTGCGCGTGCTCGGCTTCAATGCAAACGGGCATGAATTATTGCGCAGCGCAAAACAGCGTGCCACGCTGCCGATCGTGGCTCGTCACGCCGACATTGCCCGTCTTGATGAGCTTTCCCGTGAGCTATACAGCCTTGAATGCCGCTCAACCGACCTTTACTGTATGTGCCTTCCTCAAATCCTGCCCTGCGGCCTTGAACAGAAATATGAAACAGTAAGGTTGGATCTTAAGTAATTCCAATCAAGATAGGGAAAGAATAATTTTCTTATTCCCGACTACGTAGAAAATAATACGAATTCCAAATAAACTTATGACAAGAATTCGCGTAAAAATCGTAAACCATTGATTTTGACGCGAATTCTTTGGAAACTTTTAATTTGGAATTGGTATAAGAAAATTTATTGGATTTCAATCTTAACTGGAATAGCTGCAAGCAGTCAACGCTGTAAAATAATTGAAATATGCAGTTTCATTTATATTTCATAATAAAAGCAGCTAAAAGACAGTAAAGTTGATGAACTATTTCAAATGCCTATGGTTGAATTATACCGCCAATGCGTGTAAAATATGGTTATATTGAGCAGCAACTACAATGAGCGGGAGTGATTTTTTTGGCGAAAATCAATGTAGAAAAAATAAGTTTTAAAAATTACGGGCAGTGCCTGAAAATTACAAATGGAATAATTGAGGCTGTTGTAACCGTTGATTTCGGGCCTCGTGTTATAAAACTTTCTTTTGTCGGCGGTGAAAACTTCTTCCATGAGGATATAGAACAGGAAAACACTGTTGACGGAGAGCCGCTTGAAGCCATCTTCGGAAAAGGTTCAAAATGGTTTTTATACGGCGGGCATCGCCTTTGGTTAAGCCCCGAAGACATGCCTCTTACTTATTACCCTGACAACGATCCGGTAGAATACAAGAATATTCCGGGCGGCGTGGAGCTTTTGGCACCCCCGCAGGCTGTGAATGATATGCAGTATCGCATTGAGCTTGTTATGTCGGAAGACAAGCCGGTCGTGAGCGTTAAGCATTATGCGACAAATGTGGGCGGCGTTACAAAGAAAAAAGCTGTTTGGCCGGTAACCGTTATGCGCCGCGGAGGGCTGGAGGTTGTGCCCCAGCCGACAAATAACACCGGAAACCTTGCCAATCGCGTGCTTGCCTTGTGGCCTTACAGCGACATGTCGGACGAACGTGTCTATTTCGGCAAAAAATACATCACCATGCGGCAGGATACCGACATAAAAAGCGCGTTCAAATTTGGAATAAACAACGACCGCAGCTGGGCCGGTTATTTTGTAAACAACGGCATGTTCGTGAAGAAATATAACCACAATCCAAACGGCAATTATCCGGATTTCGGCGTTTCTTACGAGACATACACAAACAACCTTGTTCTCGAAATGGAGACACTGGGTGAGCTTGTGGATATCACTCCGGGCAGCACCGCTTCACAAAGTGAGGAATGGCTGCTGATAGACAAGGTCGAGCGCCCCGCCGCAAACGACGAGATCACACTCGACACACTGGTTGACCTTTATATCGAAAAATGACGGAGAAAGTCGGTTTTAAGAAGAACCGGCTTTCTTTTTTATGACATTAAATCTAATTGAATTTCGGTGATTGTATGGATAATATTGTCGGGCTTGGAGATGCATTTATCTCGTCAAGCCCTGATGACAAAATAAAGACCTTTGCGCTTGCCTCTTGTGTCGGAATTACCGCTTTCTGCTCCTCTGCGCATGTTGCCGGCATGATCCACATTGTGCTGCCCTTTCGCCCCAAAAACATTGAGAGCAGCCAAAATCCATGCTACTACGCTTCCACCGGCGTGCCGCTTTTTATAAACAGTCTTCTTGAAAAAGGCTGCAAAAAAAGCGAGCTGACCGTTAACATTTACGGCGGTGCCAATTCGATAAATTTTAGCGACTGTTTTAACATTGGGCTGCGCAATCTTCACGCTGTGCAGGATTCGTTAAAAGCGCTCGGGATCCGCTATAATCTTGCCGATGTTGGCGGCTGCATAAGCCGCACGCTGATGATGGACGTCGGCACAGGCAGCGTTAAGGTAAACACGCTGCCGATCATTATCTGATTTTACGGGAGAATTTTTTATATGAAAATACTTGTTGATGCCGATGCCTGCCCGGTAAAGGATATCATTGTCAGGGTGGCAAAAGCACGCAGGCTGCCCGTCACTATGTTTATCGACACAAGCCATGAGCTGTGCGATGGCTATTCGGATATCGTAACCGTTGATAAAGCTAGGGATTCCGCTGATTTTGCGCTTATCGCGAGGGCAACCGCCGGTGACATTGTGGTAACCCAGGATTATGGCGTCGCCGCGATGGCTCTTGCCGTAGGGGCTCTTGCACTCAACCAGAACGGGCTGATTTTTGACGAGTATAATATGGACTCCTTACTCAATCAGCGCCATATATCGCAAAAGATCCGGCGTGGGGGCGGGCGTACCTTCAATGCTCCCCGCCGCTCAAAAGAGGACAACTTAAAATTTGAAAAATCATTTATTACTCTGATCGATAAAAATCCGATTATTTAAGTTATATATTGCACTTGTGCGTTCGCGAAGCGAAATTTCGCACGTGCCTTGGCGTTTAGCCCGTTCCTATATACAACTGCTCATCTATGAATTTCTTATTCAGTTGTATATAGTACAGCCAAAATTACTACAGGAGAATTTGAGCTTTTTGTGAAGATAATAAGAAAGAAAAAGAGAAATATTTTAATTTTACTGCTCATTTTATGGGTAGCGATAATTTTCAGCTTTTCATTGCACGCGGGACTATCTTCCCACATACAATCCGGCGCTGTTAAAAACGCAATCAGCGCAATTGCCGAAAAAACAGGCATTCCTGTTAACCGCTCGGTCTTCAATCTTGTTTCACCGTTTGTTGAAGATAAAAATCATATAACCGGCGAGGACTTTGTCAGAAAGGCTGCTCATTTTGCAGAGTATTTTGCATTTGGTGCCATATGCGTGGTTGTGACGCTCGCAAACCGCAGAAAGAAATGGCGGCTTGTTCCCCTGCTTTGCGCGGCGCCGATCTCTCTCACCGACGAGATGATTATTCAGCGTTTTATTGTGTCCGGGCGCACTTCTTCTTTTAAAGATGTTTTTCTTGACTGCATTGGTTTTTACTGCGCCGTTATCGTAATATTATTCGTTTTTACCACATGTTTATTTTTTCAAAAGGTAATAAAAAAGCGTCATATATGAATTTTTGCCAAGATTTTTTTGTGATATTTTACATTTATGTTAATTATATATTAATCGGGGGGAGCTAATCCACTTGACTTTTTATTGGACATGAGATACAATTAATGATTGTTGGCGTATTGTTGCTCTTAAACAAAGAAGTAGGTGTGGTAATGAAAATGTCACGGTATGGAATTAAAATAATTACGATTTCATTTGTTATTGTGA
Source organism: Ruminococcaceae bacterium UBA1320 (assembly GCA_002306975.1). GTDB lineage: Bacteria > Bacillota > Clostridia > Oscillospirales > Ethanoligenentaceae > Ruminiclostridium_D. The sequence goes on along the minus strand of DBTI01000018.1, from coordinate 14,718 downwards.
TTATGGGTGTTCTGATGGTGAATTTTGACAGTATATTTACCGATCTTAACTGCAACGCCTTAACAATTCCAAACAACTCAAAATCAGATCTTTCAAATATCCCAAGCAAAATAAATTTCCTTGATGACGACAAAAAAGCTTTCGTAGACTTTTGCAAAGTTAAATACGGCAGTAATCTGCCTCTTGAAATAGACAACAATATCTATCAGTATTTCGGCACTGTTAACGGTTACAGATTCTACAGGCTTCAGCCGACATATATCTCGTATGACAGCGTAAGCCAACAGGAAGTTATCGGCGGATACACCTTTGAAAGCGCGTGCCGCTACAGACCGGAAAAAACAGGTCTTTATATAATCGGCGACGATAATGTTTATACACTGAGCGACGCCTATTCCAAAGGTCTTATTGATATAACAAAAGTTTATGCGCTTTATGTGAAAAAAACCGCATAACGACCCACGGATTATAAAAAATTAAGCTCTGTCAATCCATTTGGATCGACAGAGCTTTTTTAATTGTAATATGTTAAGTGTCTTTATAAAGTACAAATTTATTTTTGCCATGGTTCTTTGCCATATACATAGCTTCATCCGCTAATTTTATGAAATCACTTGTGTCTTTTATCGCAGCGTCATACATCACAATACCTATGCTGATTGTTACACTGATTGTAACTCCGTCGAACACGATTGGCTTTGCTATCTCTTCAACAAGCTTTTTGCCAACGGTCTTTACAGCATCGGTCGACTCGATATTGCTGAGCAAGACAAGAAATTCATCGCCGCCAAGACGCGCTACCACATCATCCTTACGTACCTTGCGCTTTAATATTCCCGCTATCTCTATAAGCAAATTATCGCCCATTAGATGACCGTATGTGTCGTTAACTGATTTGAAACCGTCAAGATCAAGGAACATAAGCGCATGATTATGTAACTCCGCTTTGTTTTCAAATAATTTATTCAAATATTGTGTTATTCCATGACGGTTTGCAATTTTTGTCAACGGATCCATTTCTGCAAGCTGCCTGTTTAACTCTTCTGATTCTTTGACTTCAAGGTAGCCTCTTTTTAGCTCGTTTATTAAGGATGTCAGTTTGAATTCGTTGCTAACTTCATCTGTTATATCATCTATTTGAATAAGCGCATAACACTCATCGTTTAATGTTGTCGGCTCTATCTTCATGTTTTGCCTAATGTTATCCCTGTTGCCGGACGCAGGAAAAACAAAAGCTTTGTGCAGCTTGCTTGAACAGAATCTGCTCATATTCTGAACAAATACAGATTCAAATATTTCCTGATACCGCCGTTTTTGAAAGGTTTCACATACATCGCCAAGCCGCTTGCCAACTGCATCGTTATGCTTAATTTCGGAAATTCTCTCCATATATCTGTTCCAAAATTTAATGCATTGGTTGCCGTCGATGATAATTATGCCTATATCAATACTGTTTAAGGCAAACTGAAACAAATCAATCATTAATATCAACCAACATCTCATTTAGTTTATTAATTAGCATATTTTCCGAGCCGACGGAAAGTGCAATAAAAATCATGCCACGAACCTGGCTTTTTGAAAGATAAAAAGAGTTGAACATGGAAAGGAAATGCATATCCTCCGGAAGTATACCTCCATCCATCGAATCAACTACCGTCATTTCAATCTGTGGTATGGAATATTCAAGCTTAACTTCCAACAAATTTCCAAATCCGCCCAAAACAGCATTGAAAATTATATTGCTTATCTCTTTAATAACATCAAGGTCCTGAGCCGTCAACTTACTGAACAGCTCGCTTTCCTCTTCTTCTTCTTCTCCAACACATGCCTCAACAAGATATTTCGCTTTGTCAGCCGGAAAAACTATGTAAGCGTTACCGGAAAAATTGTTACCGAATCTCATTGTTGAAAGAACGGATGTGTGGAAATCAGAGTTTGTTTTGTTTAAAGGGCGCAAATCTATTTCGTTGCCTTTTTTAAGATCAAGGGAAGGAAGTGAAAGGATTACTTTTTGATTAACCATTTCAGATAAAAGGCTTGCGGCAACGCCAAGATTTGTGTTAAGAATTTCGCTGAGAAGATCCTTTTGCAATTCCGACAACATCAAATCACTCCTCAATCAAGCCCGCAATAAACTTGACACTGTCTTTATTTATCGGCTTATTCAAAAATGCGGAAACTCTAAGGGCAGCAATTTCATCTTTAACTGATTTTTGAATATCTGCAGATAAAACGACAATCTTAGTTTTCTTATCGGTCTTTCTTATTTTTTCGATAAACGCCTGACCGCCCATTCCCGGCATAAGCAAATCAGTTATAACAAGATTCGGATGTTTTTCGACATAAATATCGTACCCTTCCTCCCCGGAAGCCGCAAAGTCAAGTTCCACAGACGGATTGATCTCCAACAAATATTTTTTCATAAACTGACGGACAAATATTGAATCATCAACAACTAATATTGTCATACTTCTCCTCCTTAAGACCTGAAACATTTATAGATATTTTATGAAAACAAAACGTTACCATCTAACATAATAATAGCCAAAATCTTTTGGCTTGTCAAACAATTTTTTCCCTTTTGTAAACATTTGTTTGGGCAGAATTTACTAACTCAGAATCGCCGGTCAGCCTTTCAAATTGCCTCATTCGGGGATAAACAAATCCTCGATTTCATGCTTCATTTTGCGCTGCATCAAATCCTTTATCGCCTGGCATGGATCCTTACCCTCAAACAGCACATGGTAACACTCATTGACAATGGGCATCTCTACCCCTGCCTCTTTGGAAAGACAATAGGCGGCATGGGTTGTTTTGTAGCCTTCCACAATCATGCCAACCTTTTCTATCGCCTCGAGAGCCGGGATTCCTTCTCCGATATAAACGCCCGCTCTTCTGTTACGGCTGTGCACCGATGTGCAGGTCACAATCAAATCTCCGATACCCGAAAGGCCGGCGAAAGTCGCGGATTCCCCTCCGGAAGCAATGCCAAGCCTTGCCATCTCATGGATTCCGCGCGTCATAAGCGCCGCTTTTGTGTTATCTCCAAGCTTTAATCCGTCGCAGATGCCCGCCGCGAGCGCAATGACATTTTTAAGCGCCGCGCCAAGCTCTACGCCCACAACGTCGTAGCTTATATATATTCTGAAGTTAGGGTTCATAAATACTTCCTGCACCGCAACCGCCGCCTCTTTGTGCGAAGAAGCCGCTACAACAGTGGTCGGTACGCCGCGCGAGACCTCCTCGGCGTGTGAGGGGCCGGAAAGCACAACGATGTGCGCCTGCGGAAGCTCTTCACCCAGAACCTGTGACAGCCTTTTCAGCGAGTCTTCTTCAAGCCCTTTTGCCACATTGACTATAATCTGCTCCGGCTTCACAATGCCCGCAAGTTTTTTCGCCGTTGCTCTTACCGCAAATGACGGAACGGCAAAAACTATAAAATCAGCATCGGCAGCAATATTTATATCTGTTGTCAGATTTATATTTGAAGGAACCTTTACGCCCGGAAGAAGCTTTTTGTTCTCGCCGTCGCGGCGAATAGCCTCAAGTTCAGCCTCAAAAGGCGACCAAAGTGAGACCTCATGACCATTGGCGCAGCACATTATCGCAAGAGCCGTACCCCAACCGCCGGAACCAAAAACAGCTATTTTGGACATTTATCATAACCTCCAAATTAAATATACAGAGTCCATAGAAATATAACAAATAAAGAGGATTCGTTTTGTGTGTCTCACCCCGCTTCCGGCGGGGTGAGACACACTCTTCAATCTTGCAGCGTGTAATTGCATTGCATTTCATCTCTTGCCGCGACCGTTAAACAGGTATACAAGCGGCCTTATGCCTTAATATACGTTACCGCTGATTAAAAATACCACAGCTTTACTCTATTTTTTCTTTTTTTGAATGCGAGGCTCGGTGCCTTTAAAAAGACGTACGATGTTGGCACGGTGCTTTGTAATGGCAATCGCGGCGATAACCGCGATAAGTACTGTATCTGTAACGGCATATATCTCATGATCCATTGTCTGAAAAACAAACGTAGTAATTACTATTGACGTACATGCCAATATAGAACCGAGTGACACGATACGGACAAAAACTACGATTAATATAAAAATGCCGATGCCGATAATAAAGCAGCGCCAATCAAGCATTAACATAATCGCGGCGGCGACGGTAACGCCCTTTCCGCCTTTAAAGCCAAAGTACAGTGGGAAAATGTGACCCACCATGCAAAATATACCTGTCGTATATTTTATATATTGCGCAAACTCTCCGTTTATATGAAAGAGGTTTGCGATAAGCATTGAAATAAGTATAGCGGCGACACATTTTAAGAAGTCACCGGTAAATGTAATTATTGCGGGCAGCTTGCCGGCGGTGCGCAGCATGTTGGTGGCGCCCGCGTTGCCGCTGCCGAGTTTGCGTACATCTGTTCTCATGAACTTTTTTGTTATAATTATTGAGAAATTGACGCTTCCGAGAAGATAGGCTACGGCAGAGGCAAGCAGATATGCTATTATTATCGTTGTCGGCTGTGGCATAAAAACCCTCCAAACCGCATTGCGCGGTGAAAGTAATCTTAATAAAAATCGGCGGCGGCTTTATCTGGCTTTTTCGCTGCGTTCGCGCACAATAAAGCGTACCGGTGTACCCTCAAGGCCAAAGGTCGAGCGAATCTGGTTTTCGATGTATCTTTGATATGAAAAGTGGAAAAGCTCCGCGCGGTTTACGAATACAACAAATGTAGGCGGCTTTGTGGAAGGCTGCGTGATATACATGATTTTGAGCCTTTTGCCCTTGTCGGACGGAGGCTGAACCCTATCCACTGCGTCTGACAGCACATCGTTGAGCATTCCTGTTGAAATACGCATGGAATTTTGCTCGTTGACGTATTTGATAAGCTCAAAAAGGCGGTCAATGCGCTGGCCTGTTTTTGCCGAAATAAAGATGATGGGCGCGTATGACATAAAGCTGAAATCATTCATCAGCTTTGTACGGAACTCATCCATTGTTTTTTCGTTTTTTTCGATTATATCCCATTTATTCACTGCAATAATACAAGCTTTGCCCTCTTCGTGCGCAAAACCCGCTATTTTCGAATCCTGCTCGGTAAAGCCTTCCACGGCGTCTATCATCATTACGCAGACGTCCGCCCGTTCAACGGCGGCGTAGGCGCGCAGAACGCTATATCGCTCGATATTATCGTCAACACGGCTTTTGCGGCGTATTCCCGCAGTGTCTATGAATATAAATTTGCCGTATCGGTTATCTATCTCAGTGTCTACCGCGTCACGCGTTGTGCCGGGAATATTTGAAACAAGCACGCGCTGTTCGCCCGCTACACGGTTGATCAACGACGACTTGCCAACGTTAGGCTTGCCGATAACCGCCACTTTAACAGTACCCGGGTCAATTTCCTCTTCTTTATCATCACCCAGAAGCTCCAGCACGCGGTCGAGCATATCGCCCGAACCAAGACCATGCAACGACGAAACCGGATAGGGATCCCCAAGACCGAGATTGTAAAACTCATAAATCTCGTCGGGCGTTCTGCCCGGTGAGTCCACCTTGTTCACACAAAGCACAACAGGCTTACCGCTTTTTCGCAGCAGCGTGGCAATATCCATATCCTCCGCCGTGACGCCTGTGCGGATATCGGTAACAAAAATAATTACATCGGCGGTTTGTATCGCCACCTGCGCCTGTTCGCGCATCTGTGACAGAATTATATCGTCGGTATTTACTTCGATACCGCCTGTATCGGCAAGCATAAAGACATGGTTAAGCCACTCACAGTCAGCGTAGATCCTGTCGCGCGTGACTCCGGGCGTATCTTCAACAATGGAAACGCGCCGTCCGACAAGCTTATTAAACAGTGTGGACTTGCCGACATTGGGGCGGCCCACAACCGCGACTATTTTTTTAGGCATTATATTCCTCCGTTGTTTTTCACCTTGAACTTCTGATTTTTTTAAACTTCAAGACCGGTCATGGCAGAAAGCAGCTCGAAGCCGTCGTTCGCCACCGGTTTTACTTTTATCTTGAGCCTTTTTTCAACATCTGCGACTGAAACGTCATCGAGAAAAACATCGCCCTCGCTGCGCAGCATTACCGAAGGAATCAGCAGTTCTTCACCAAGCTCTTTCCCTTCAAGCTGCGAAATAAGGTCGTTTCCGGTTACAAGCCCGGCAACGTTTATCAGTTGACCAAAGAAATCATTAATAATAGAATAAACCCTGCAATCTAATCCTGCAATACTATTTTGCGCCGATAACGCGAGTTTATCAATAAAAGGCTTTGCCGCGACGCCTGTAGCTATCGAAATTTTACGCGGCACATCAAGTTTTTCCACTTCATTTAGTTTTAGAGCGCTGTTAAATTCGCTTTGCAACAAAGCGATAAGACCAACTCCGTTTTCAAGCTGATCCATATCCTCATAAAATTCCGCGTCGTGGATTTGCAGACCGGCTTTTAAATAAAACTCATCCGCCGCAAACGCAAGCCTTGTTCCGTTCTTTTTGAAGAATGCTTCTTCGAAATTTTCTATTATGCGCACTACTGACAGCGCTTCTTTTTCGCTGTATGGGTTTAGCTCAAACAGCCCTTCACGGTGGTCCGTCAGTCCTATTGGCACAGCCGCGATGTTTTCAACCGACGGATAAAGCGCCGAAAGTTCACGAAGCGAACGTTCAAGTTCCGCTCCGTCGTTTATGCCGGGGCAAAGCACAAGCTGGCAGTTGATTTTTATCCCGGCTGCCGCAAGACGCGGAATTATATCAAGCGCCTTGCCCGCATTTTTGTTGCGCATCATTTTAACACGCAGATCGGGGTTTGTCGTATGGACAGAGATGTTAACCGGGCTTATATGCATTTCTATAATGCGCTCGACGTCGCGCTCTTTGAGGTTTGTCAGCGTGATATAGTTGCCCATCAAAAAGGAAAGGCGGGCATCGTCGTCTTTAAAATAGAGCGTTTCACGCATGTTTTTGGGAAGCTGGTCGATAAAGCAGAAAATGCAGTTGTTGCGGCAGTTACGCTTTTCGTCCATTAAATAGGTTTCAAAATCAAGCCCGAGATCTTCGTATTCCTGCTTTTTAAATTTTACTGTTTTTGTTTTGCCGCCGGTTGAAAACAGCGCTTCAACCGATTTTTCGGCGATATAAAAGCGGTAGTCAAGCACATCTTCGATTTCATGCCCGTTTATTTTCAGCAGTGTGTCACCGGCGCGAATCTGCTTTTTTGCGGCAAGGCTGCCCGGCTCGACACCGGTAATTACTGCGCTCATTTTTCCTCCGCTGTTTTTATTATCTATAGCAATTTCAAAATTAGAGAGGAGTAGTCTTGTTATCTTCCCTGCCTCCGGCAGGGAAGATAACATTTTAAATTCTCTTTTCTGTTTGAAACTGCACTAAAAACCTATTTATATTGTAGATTTAAATAAACTAAAATTGAGCAGAAAAAAATAAGGAAGGATTACTCCTTCCCCATCTTTCAAAAATCAGGCTTCTTTTTTGATAATTTCTTTGCCGTTGTAGTAACCGCAACTGTCGCAAACTATGTGGGGCGTCTTAAGTTCGCCGCACTGCGGGCACTTGACAAGCGTAGGAGCATCAAGTTTCCACACACTGGAACGCCTTTTGTCACGTCTCGCCCTCGAGACTTTTCTCTTGGGAACTGCCATTTAAAGTACCTCCTCTAACATAAACCGTCTCACAACGGTCACACATTCTATCCTAAATTATTGCAACAAGCTTTTTAGCACTGAAAAAGGCGAATCATCGCTATTGTCGCACCCGCAGTCGCCCTCGTTGAGGTTTTTGCCACACTTGGGACACAGACCTTTGCAGGCCTCGCTGCACAGATGCTTCATCGGCAGATTAAGGATAACGTTTGTCCACACATGCTCATCAAGATCAAACTTATCTTCCTCAACCTTAATCAAATCGCCACTGTCACCCTCGCTCGCAGCATCTCTGACAAGAACATTGTCAAAGGTAATGCTAAGCTGCTCGTTTAACGGAGCACAGCACCTGTCGCACTGTGTGGAATAAACGGACTGTGTCTCCACATGAAGCCCGACCACACCCGCGCGGTTGCGGAGGCTGGCATTAACAATTACCGGCTCTTTAAGTGGGAAACCACCCGACTGATCCTCAAAGCCGCTCATGTCGAGTTCATAAGACACATTGCGGTTGAAGCCTTCGTATTCAAAGACACCTTTTAAATCAAGGATCATACGATCCCCCCTTCCGACTACCTATGGCTTTCCCAATCGTAAAGCAGCCGCCAAAAAAGCAGAAGCTAAAGTCACAGGCAAAGCGCCAAATGCAGCCGATACAGCGGAGCGTCGTAATCTAAAAGCCCGCCTGTTAGCGCACAGAACACTAAAGTGTTCCTTATAAATAAGCCACTCAGATAATTATAATGAACCGTTGTGACTTTGTCAATACTTTTTTGCGCTTAACACCTAAAACAAGACGACCAAAACCGGCCGCCTTGTTTTAAAAAGATATAGAATTTTAAGTAAAGAATCAGATGTACTTCTTGACGCTTTCCGGAAGCTCGGATTCGTCAGCGGAAACGGTGATTACAACTGAAACATCGCTGCCGAAAAGGGCATCGATTTTAGAAAACATTTTGCCGATTTCGTCGAAATTGTCGCCCGTGATCTTGAGGATTGAATCGATGAAAATTTCTTTTACATCGTAATCCGATGCCTCGATGCCGGCAAGGAAACCGTAAAACGCGTCATAACCTGAAACATGGAAGCTTTCGGTGTCTAAAAGCCTTGCGCCATGATTAATATCATATGTCAGTTTTGTACCCTTTTCAATGCAGACTACTTTGCCGTTAGAAACTTCAACCGCGCTGTTTACCATTGAAATCAGCTGCTTTGTTTTTCCTGAACCTTTTTTGCCTGCAATAATTTTTAACATGTGCATGCCTCCTGAATTTTATTATTTTACGCTCGCCTTTCGGCGCGCGACTGTCGGTTAATCACTTCGCTATTCGGGCTTCAAGCTCCGCTTTTTGTGCCTCATAGCCAGGTTTGCCGAGCAGCGCGAACATGTTTTTCTTATAGCTTTCCACGCCGGGCTGGTCAAACGGGTTTACCCCGAGCATGTAGCCCGAAACAGCGCAGGCTTTTTCAAAGAAATAAACCATGTAGCCAAATTCATTTTCATCAATCTGCGGCACTTCAAGCACAATGTTCGGCACGCCGCCGTCGTTATGCGCAAGCACCGTGCCCTCGTAGGCGCGGTCGTTGATATACTGCATTGTCTTGCCCGCGACAAAGTTGAGCCCGTCTATATCCTCGTCTATTTTCTGCAGCACATAGTCTGACTTCGGCTGTGCGAAATGAACAACCGTTTCAAACATTGTCCTTGAGCCTTCCTGCACAAACTGACCGAGTGAATGAAGGTCGGTTGAGAAGGTGGCGGACGCCGGGAATATGCCCTTGTTGTCTTTGCCCTCGCTCTCGCCGAAAAGCTGCTTCCACCATTCGCCCATCAAGGTGAATGAAGGCTCGTAGCTAACAAGCATCTCGATCTGTTTGCCGCGGCGTGACAGGATGTTGCGAACCGCGGCGTATTTATAGCAGTCGTTTTTGGTAAGGTCGCAGACTGAAAGCTCTTTCTGAGCATTCCTGGCACCTTCCATAACCTTGTCTAAATCACAGCCCGCGACCGCCATTGGTAAAAGACCGACCGCAGTGAGAACCGAGTAACGCCCGCCGACGTCGTCTGGAATAACAAAGGACTCATAGCCCTCTTTGTCTGCAAGGTTTTTGAGTGTGCCGCGCGCCTTGTCTGTGGTGGCGTAGATTCTGCCCTTGGCGCCGTCTTTGCCGTACTTTTTCTCAAGCAGTTCGCGGAAAACGCGGAATGCAATGGCAGGCTCGGTAGTTGTGCCCGACTTTGAGATGATGTTGACAGAAACGTCTTTACCCTCGCAGATTGAAAGGACCTCGTTCAGATAGCCGGAATTGATGTTGTTTCCGACAAAATAAATTTCCGGCGTGTCTTTTTTCATGTTGTTGTAAAAAGGCGATTTTAAAAGCTCAATTGCCGCTCTCGCGCCAAGATATGAGCCGCCGATACCTATAACGATAAACACATCCGTGTCTTTTTTAACCTTCTGCGCTGCTGCCTTGATGCGTGCGAACTCCTCGCGGTCATAATCCTCCGGCAGCGTCAGCCAACCTAAAAAGTCGTTTCCAAGACCGCTTTTGTTGTGCAGTGTCTCATGAGCAGTCTTGACCTGAGCCTCCATCGCGCTATATTCATGTGCTTTTACGAAACCAGCAAGATAGTTTCCATTAAACTTAACCGACATTTCAATATGTCCTCCCTTTTAACTTCCCGAAAATTACCGTGTCAATCGGTGCGGCCGTTTTGCAATTTTTCGTGCTCGCTTTAATCTGAACTGTTAAAAATTGCTTTCCGGCGGGCTTGCCGTTTGCCGCGCAATATAGAATTTATAGTACCATTTTACTTGAATTGGTCGAATATTTCAAGACGGCGACAGATATTTGTTCGCGTTTGTTTTAAAAAGATTAAAATAGCTGCTTGGAAAACATGCCCTTTAAAGCTTCGTTTTTTACTTTTCTACTTCGCAATATAACCGATCAGCATTCGAAACGCGCTGCCGAACGACATCTTCGCAACCGTTTTGTCGGCCTTTATCGCAACCGAGCCGACATTTTTTCCGTCCTGCCAGAGTGTTATCTGACCGATAACCTGCCCCTTTTCTACAGGAGCCGCAACATCGGTGACAATGCTCAGCTTTTGCGTTACGCTCTTTTCCTTGCCCTTTGGTGCGAGCACGGCCGGCATCTCGCCAACAGTCGCGTTCACTGTGTATTCTTCGCCGCCCTGCACGTTTACGGTAAATTTGCTTTGCGTTAAAACCGGTTTAACGAGTGACCAGCCGCCAAAGCCATAATCGAGAAGATCCGACGCGCTGTTAAACCTATCTGTCGAGTTATCCGAGCCCATCGTGACGGCGACAAGCTGCATTCCGTCGCGCATGGCAGTTGCCGAAACACAATAACCCGCTTTGCCTGTTGAGCCTGTTTTAAGGCCGTTTATGCCGTCATAGAAGCGGATAAGCCTATTTGTATTGACAAGCTGTGTCTTGCCGCCGCGAAGAGTATCCATCCAGACTGTGCAGTAATTAAAAATAGCCTTGTGCTTCAAAAGCTCGCGTGACATGAGCATGACGTCATAGGCGCTTGTGACATGACCGTCCGCGTCAAGACCGTTAGCATTGACAAAATGGGTGTCGTTCATACCAAGCGTTTTCGCTTTTTGATTCATCAAATTGACAAACCCGGGCTCGGAGCCGCCGATTTTTTCCGCGAAAACAACCGCCGCGTCGTTGGCGGAGCCTATCGCCATTGCCTTGAAGAGATCGGTGACCGACATCTGCTCGTTTGGCTCAAGCCAGATATCCGAACCGCCCATTGAAGCCGCGTGAGCGCTGCAGGTAAGCTTATCCGTCCATTTTATTTTGCCGCTCTCAATCGCTTCAAGCGTCAGAAGCTCCGTCATGATTTTCGTAATGCTTGCGGGCGGCAGCTTTTCGTGCGAATTTTTTTCATAAAGCACCTTGCCGGTCGTCGCTTCCACAAGAATTGCGGACTTCGCCGGAATATTGGGGGCAGCGACGCCCGTCGTCGATTCGTCCGCCTGAGACGACGAGGACTTTGAAGACGCCGTTGTTTTGGTAACTGACGATTTATTTGATGAGGCTGATTGTGAATCCGCTATTTTTGACGAGGTTGATGGTTTTGACGAGGTCATAGGTTTTGACGAGGTCACGCTTGACGAGGTCGCAGTTGACGAGGATGAACCTGCCTGCGACGATGCCGAACCGGACTTTGTCTGTTCGCCGGATACGACACATGACATTGCTGTAAAAGCCACCAGTACGGACATTACCGCCGCTATCGCTTTTATTTTCAAATGAAACACCTCCGCCTTTTGCACTTGTACTACAATGTATATGCAAAAGACAGAGGTATAAATGACGCTTGTTTATTGAATAAGCCTACAAAAGCACCAAAGAAAAAATAACGGCATGCGCTCAAGCACATGCCGTTTTCTTACTTAACTGTGAAAGGTTTGATTTCCTCTAAGAATTTGGCGTCATCGCCGCATCTTGCGTCAAGCTTAATCGGCTTTGCAAGGTCAAGGCTGAAAATACCCATTATTGATTTTGCATCAATTACGTATCTTCCTGATGTAAGATCAACTTCGAAGTCATACTTGGAAACGAGGTTTACAAAGTTCTTGACATCATTGATGGTATTGAGCATGATATTTAACGATACCATAATCTGTACCTCCCAGTTTTTTATTTATAGCAATCATATTTTTTGAAAAGGAAAAACAAAAATGATTCCTCTTCTTTTTTTAAATTGCTATAGCATGTTAATTATTACTTAACATTAATATAACAGTACTTTAAAGCTTAGTCAACATATCATTTGTAATTCTTCGATAATTTTATTATAATATACAAAAGACATGTTTTATTTTAAGTAATTACTGATACTATTTTTTTCCTGTGGGGCTTGATATTTTTCCGCTTTGGCTGTTTAATATGTATGTACCTTTGCGCGAAAAAAGTGTCTTATCCCTGTGACGGCACGGCTTTTGCCGCAAGAGCTCAAAAATGCGTATTATTCAGGTGACGCGGCATAAACCGCCGCCGCTCATTCTTTTTCAGGAGGGTCCATGAAGGCTGCATTCTACACACTTGGGTGTAAGGTAAACCAGTATGAAACGCAGATAATGGAACAGCGGCTTAAAGAAGCCGGCTATGAAATTGTTCCGCCCGACGGCTTTGCAGATGTTTACATTATAAATTCCTGCACCGTGACTGCGGAAAGTGACCGCAAAACACGCCAGATTCTCCGCAGGTTAAAAGCCGGCAACCCGAAGGCGCTCGCCGTGCTGTCAGGCTGTTTTCCACAGTCGTCAGTAGAGCGGGCTAAAACTATTCCCGAAGCCGACATCATTGCCGGAACCCGCGAACGCGCCGACATCTGCCGCCTTATAAAAGAGGCTTTGGAAACCGGCGAAAGAGTGGTGAGCGTTTCTCCTTTTGATAAAAAAGAGGAATACGAGCCTGTGCGGGCCGAGGGCTTTTACGGTCACACCCGCGCGTTTGTCAAGATTGAGGATGGCTGCGAAAGCTATTGCTCTTATTGCGTCATTCCATACGCCCGCGGTCCTGTGCGTTCAAAGCTCACCGACGCGATCCGCGACGAAATTTCCGGTCTTGCCTCGAACGGCTTTAAAGAGGCCGTGCTTGTGGGCATAAATCTGTCGTCATACGGCAAAGACTGCGGTCTGACGCTTGAAGACGCGCTGCGCGCCGCCTGCGACACAGGCATTGAACGTGTGCGGCTCGGTTCGCTTGAGCCAAATATTATCACGCCCTCGTTTATCGACTGTGTTGTTTCCTTAAAAAAAGTTTGCCCGCATTTTCACCTCGCGCTGCAAAGCGGCTGTGACGCAACGCTGCACCGCATGAACCGCCGATACACAACCGGGCGTTTTCGCGAAGCGGTTTTATCCCTGCGAGAGGCGATCCCCGGCTGCGCGATAACTACCGACATTATTGTCGGGTTCCCCGGCGAGACAGATGAGGACTTTGAGAAGTCGCTCACTTTTGCCCGTGAAATGAGCTTTTCACAGGCGCATGTGTTCCCCTACTCAAAGCGTGCCGGAACAAAGGCGGCGGCGATGCCGGAACAGGTTGCGAAGACGGAAAAAGCCCGCCGAAGCCGCCTTATGATTGAAACCTGCGCCGAATCCCGCAGGCTGTTTTTGCAAAGCCATGTCGGCAAGACCATTCCGGTTTTGTTTGAAACGGCAAGCGACCGAGTTTTTGATGGATTCGCGCCGGATTACGCTCCGGTCAAGGTCAAAACAGACGATGATCTGAAAGGCAAAATCAAAGACACGATTATAACCGGCTGTGACAGCGACGCCTGCCTTGGCAGCGTCAATTAAACAGCTGTTTGGTTTATATAAATCAGAAAACCGTTATTTAAGCGTAAAATTATTTTCGTTGTTAATATTATGAGGAGTGTTAAAGATGCCAGTCTATCGTATTTTTGTTGAAAAACGTCCGGAATTTGCTGTCGAAGCGGACGGAGTGCTGTCGGATCTTTTGACTGCGCTGCGCCCAAAAGGTCTTGAGGGACTGCGTATTCTCAACCGTTACGACGTTGAAGGTATTTCCGAAGAAGTTTTCAAAGACGCACGCAACTCTGTTTTTTCAGAGCCGCAGGTTGATGTCACCTATGACACGCAGCCTGAGACAGACGGGCACGTTTTTGCGATAGAGTACCTTCCCGGTCAGTTTGACCAGCGCGCCGATTCATGCGCGCAGTGTATTCAGCTTATCACACAGGGTGAGCGCCCGACAGTGCGCACCGCCCGTGTATTCATTTTAAAAGGCAAAATAAACGACGAGGCTTTTGCGGAAATCAAGGCTTACCTGATCAACCCTGTTGAGAGCCGCGAAGCCTCGCTTTTTGTTCCCCAAAGCCTTGACACGGCGCAGAACGAGCCGCCAAAGGTCAAGATTCTCAAAAACTTCACCAATCTCACTCACGACCAGCTTGACGGCGTAATCAGCGAGTTCGGTCTTGCCATGGATGTTGACGACCTTGAATTCTGCCGCGATTATTTTAAA
>DBTI01000097.1 GCA_002306975.1 Ruminococcaceae bacterium UBA1320 | reverse complement strand
CGGTGTTACACCGATTTGAATACCGCTCACCCACCGGCTCTCGGGATTTGTCGTGCCGTCAACCGCAAGTGACGGTAAAAACGGCGGAACATAACCGCTTGAATTAACGGTCTTGCCGAGTGCCACGTTACTCATTTCAGTTCACTTCCTTATCCGGCTTTGTCGGCAATATTCCGTCAAACGCTATAACATACCTTGTATGCGGCAAAGGCTCAAAGCCCTGCAAATTGGGAACTTTAAAATTATTTTTCCCATCGCTTCCGTATGTAGCGCCTATTACCGAAAAAAGTGAACCATAGGCTGTGACGCTAAGATATGAACCGTCACAGGTAAGATAGCCGTCCGGTATAAAATTATAAGGAGACAGCTTAACCTGCCCGATAAATTGGTCTTCCAATTTTAACTCCTCCCAAAATTTTTATAATTTAATGTTGCGGATATTGACCGCTTGCTGCTATGTAATAATTCATTTTAGGCAATGGAGACGACTTCATAAGGTCCGGCAGATTAAAATTGTTTTTATCACCGCCATAATCATTTCCGATCATCGTATATAGAGCAGTATATTTGGCGGTTGACACAAACGAACCGTCACAAAGAAGGAACCCTTCCGAAACAAAATTGAAGGCAAAGAGAAATATTTCACCGATAAATACTTCCATAGCTCAACTCCCCTTTTAAAACAGGCCTGAATTTTTATACTTCTCTACGTTATTGAGTGCAGTATACCACTGCAAACAAAACATTTTCCAAACAAATTCGTTTGAATGAATAAAAATCTAACTTTTTTAGTGTTTTTATAAAAATTGATAAATTCTCGCTGTGGCGTTTACTCTTATTTTTGCTAAAAAGAAAATAAGAGTAACCACCAATCGCAGCGTAAGCGACAAAGTAAAAATTAAAAGAATGCACTCTTATTAAAATGTTAAACAAAACAAAAAGACCTTTCACTATCTCATATTGTTCATGGGATAGTGAAAGGTCTTTGTTAAATTACAGTGCTGAAAACAGCGAAGAAAAATTTAATTATATACAAACCCGGTTAAACTATACGTTTTGGTTAAATATGAATTGGTAAACGCAGAGTCTGAAACATAAACGGTGCTTTTTACCGCTTTTGCATTTACGTTAATTTTTAACCCTGTTTGATTGTCGCCATACAGAGTAGACGTAATTGACTGTGTGCCGTCGTCAAGTGTGGTTACGACAATAAGATACCAGTTGTTTAACGAGCCGCTTGCCTTTATTATGCTGGCATTAAAGTATTTGGTCGCCCCGCTGACGACATATCTGTTATCCATGGTTAATACGAAGCCCGGTGCCGTCGTGTCGGTTGCGGTGCCCTGAGTGATTACGACGGTATTGGCGTCGCTTTCCACGCCATTATCGTCGACTGCCGAAACCCTGAGAATATTAACAGTATTCATGACAAGCTTAACAGATATACTATAGCCTCCGCCGTAATTTGTTTTCTCTACCTCGACTTCTTTGCCTCCAGTAATTTTTATCCTGCTCCCCGCTTTGGCTGTTCCTGTTATCGTCATTGTATTGTTGTTTGTCCACTGTGAAGGCGTCGTAATTGTCGGGATCGTGCTGTAGTCTTTTTGCGTGATAACAAGGGTTGCGGCTGCACTCACGACACCGGCTGCGTCGGTTGCCGCTACATAAAGGGTATTTACCACCCCTGTGTTAAGGCTGACATCAATGCTATAGCTGCCGTCGCCGCCCGCCGTGCCTGTTGCAACATACGAGCCGCCTGTTATAGACACCGTGCTGCCCGGCGCCGCAGTGCCTTTGACCGTAATCCTTGAATCCGTTGTCGTCTGTGATGGCGTCGAAATCGTCGGGATGTTCGGCGAGGATTCCTGAGTTATTTTAACAGATGAGGCGGTGCTCTCATTGCCCGCCTTATCTTTTGCAACGGCATAAAGAATATTATCGCATACTTTATTAAGTTCAACGGTGATTTTGAAATTTCCGCTGCCGTCCGCCGTCCCTTGCACCGAGGCGCTGCCGCCCGAGATCGTCACGGTGCTGTTCGCCTCGGCAGTGCCCTCTATGTCAATGCTTGTCTCCGCAGTTGTTTGCTGAGCGGTTGATATTACCGGAGTGGTGGGACATATAATGTCCTGCGTAATGTCAACGGAAGCGGCGTCACTGACATTTCCCGATTTATCGGTAGAGGTCACGCTTATTTTGTTATCTTGATTCAGTATAAGAACCACATTGACGCTGAAGTTGCCATTTTCGTCCGCTGTTGTCGTATAGGTAGCATTTCCAAGGCCGCCTGTTACCTTTACCGTGCTGTCTGCCTCCGCTGTTCCTGCGACAGCGATAGATGAAGCCCTGGTGATCTGCGCCAGCGTCGTCAGCTTTGGCACCACCGGCTTTGTTGTGTCTAAAGGCGCGTCGTCTTTTTGCTTGATGGTAACAGTTGTAGTCGGGCTTTTGTTCCCTGCCGCATCGGTGCATGTAACGCTGAGCGAATTGTCTGAGTCTGCTTTAAGCGGCACGGATATTCCGAAAACGCCGCCGGAACTGGCTGAGCCCGTAACATTTGTCACCCCTCCGGTTATTGAAACAACACTGCCCGCCTCGGCTGTTCCGCTCAAAACGATCGACGTATATTCGGTAGTCCCGCTTGCGGTATATAACAGCGGAGCCTTGGGGGCGATCATATCCTGAATGATAAAAAGGCTTGCGCCGGCGCCTCCATTGGCAGTTACATAAAGGTTGTTAACTCTGTTTTTATAAAGGTTGACATTCAGGCTGAATTTTCCGTCAGTGCCGGCAATGCCTGTTGCCGTACTGGCTCCGCCCGTTATTGTAATTGCGCTTCCTGCGGCCGCCGTTCCGGCTACCGTCAGGCTCGTTGCCTTTGTAACCTGAGACTTTGTTGTAATTACAGGCGCTGCCGCTGCTGCGTCCGCTTTTATAATCGGCGAAAAAGCCATAATAGATAATGTAATGATAATGCTTAAAAAAACGGATATGTATTTCCGTAAAGTCACGAAATCACCCTCATAGCTTATATTCTATTGCAATTTCAAATAAAAACAGATTGCAAAATGTTATCTCCCCGCCGGCGGATGATGCAACAAAACTTTTCCACTTCTATTTTTAATTGCTATAAGTAAAATTGCTAAAGTCATTTAAAATTAGTATATACTTTACGACCTCAATTTTCAATACTTATGCTAACGGCACATGTAGGATTTTGTAGAATTACAGCGACAATATAACAAATAGAGAAGATTTGTTCCTTGTCTCTCACCCGCCTTATGCAAAGAAAAAAAGCGGCTCTTCTCCCCTGTTTTCATGGGAAAGAGCCGCTTTACAACTATTTTTATACTTGCGCTTTTAGTGTTTGAAATGTCTCATCCCAGTGAAAAGCATCGCTATTCCGGCCTCGTCAGCCGCTTTTATGGAGTCCTCATCGCGGATCGAGCCGCCCGGTTGGATTATCGCCGTGATGCCTGCCTTTTGCGCAGCCTCTACACAGTCAGAGAACGGGAAGAACGCGTCGGAACCCATAACGGAACCGGCAACCTTTTCGCCGCCGTATTTTATGGCGAGCTCAAGGGCGGTAATGCGGTTTGTCTGCCCAGGGCCCACGCCGACTGTCTGATTGTCTTTTGCAAGCGCGATACCGTTTGATTTTGTGTGTTTTACAACCTTCCAGACAAAGTGAAGGTCGCAAAGCTCCTTTTCGGTTGGTATGCGTTTTGTCACGCACTTTATCTCTTCCTCGTTAAGAAGCTCTGTGTCAAGCTCCTGAACCAAAAGACCGCCCACAACCTTTTTCATGTCAAGCGTGCCCTTCGCGTTTGCTTTCGCAAGGTTAGGCAGTTCAAGCAGCCTTATATTCTTTTTTGCCGAGAGTATCTCAAAGGCCTTTTCACTGAACGACGGCGCTATGATTATCTCAAGGAATATCTTTGCAAGTTCGCCCGCTGTCTCCTCGTCAACCTCACGGTTAAGAGCGACAATGCCGCCGAAAATTGAAACGGGGTCGGATTCATAAGTGCGCAGATAAGCCTCGTGGATATCCTTGCCTGTGGCAACGCCGCAGGGGTTAGCATGCTTGACCGCGACAGCGCAGGGGATATCATAACCAAACTCTTTTATAACGTCGAGCGCGCCGTTTGCGTCGCCGATGTTGTTATAGGAAAGTTCTTTGCCATGAAGCTGCTTCGCCGCTGCGAGGGTATTGTCCGCTTTGCCGATTTCCTTGTAAAACGCAGCTTTCTGATGCGGATTTTCCCCATAACGCATTTCCTGTGTTTTTTCAAAGGTGAGCGTGAGCGAATCTGTAAACGGTGAATCACCGCGCTGTTTTCTCAAATAATCCGCTATTAAAGCGTCATACTGTGCTGTGTGCTCAAAAACCTTGCCCGCAAGACGGAACTTGGTTTCTTTTGAAACAGAGCCGTTTGCACGAAGCTCTTCAATGACCTTCGCATAATCAGCCGGGTCGACGATAACGGCAACATCCTGCCAGTTTTTTGCCGCCGCGCGGATCATTGTCGGACCGCCGATGTCGATATTCTCAATTGCCTCTTCAAGGGCTACGCCGTCTTTGAGAATCGTCTGCTTGAAGGGATAAAGATTGATCGCGA
>DBTI01000022.1 GCA_002306975.1 Ruminococcaceae bacterium UBA1320 | reverse complement strand
TACGGCGACGTCCTCCCCGAGATAGTCGAGGAGAGGCTCACGCGAGAGGTCGAGTCCATCATAAAGCACGGCTATGCCGTCATGTACATCATAGCCAGGGAGCTCGTCATAAAATCGAAGGAGGACGGCTACCTGGTAGGCTCGAGGGGATCGGTAGGATCCTCGTTTGCGGCCACGATGAGCGACATTACGGAGGTCAACCCGCTGCCGCCGCACTATGTCTGCCCGAAATGCAAATACAGCGAGTTTATCACAGACGGCAGCGTCGGAAGCGGCTTTGACCTGCCGGAAAAGAACTGCCCGCAGTGCGGCACACCGCTGAAGGGCGACGGTCATGACATTCCTTTCGAAACCTTCCTTGGCTTTGACGGCGACAAATCACCCGATATTGATCTTAACTTCTCGGGGGAGGAGCAGCCGACGGCGCACAAATACACAGAAGAGCTTTTCGGCAAAGGGCATGTTTTCCGCGCCGGAACCATCGCGTCGGTCGCTGAAAAAACCGCCTACGGCTTTGTTATGAAGTATCTTGAAAGCAAGGGCAAAACACTGCACAAGGCGGAGGAGCTGCGCCTTGCGCAGGGCTGCACCGGTGTTAAACGTACGACAGGTCAGCACCCGGGCGGTATGATTGTTGTTCCGCGCGACTATGAAATTTATGATTTCTCGCCTGTGCAGCACCCTGCCGACGACACAAGCTCTGACACCATAACGACGCACTTCGACTTCAACTCTCTGCATGACACGATCCTCAAACTTGATATACTCGGACATGATGTGCCGACGCTCTATAAACACCTTGAGGATATGACGGGAATTGACGTTATGTCTGTTCCGTCGTGCGACCCGCAGGTTATGCGGCTTTTCACTTCGACAGAGCCGCTTGGCGTAAAGCCTGAGGATATCGGCAGCGAAACCGGAACTCTGTCATTGCCGGAAATGGGCACAAAGTTTGTTCGACAGATGCTCATTGACGCGCAGCCGAAAACATTTTCCGACCTTTTGCAGATATCAGGGCTTTCGCATGGTACCGACGTTTGGCTTGGCAACGCGCAGGAGCTTATAAGCAACGGAATCTGCACAATCTCTGAGGTTGTGGGAACGCGTGACAGCATCATGACCTATTTACTGCACAAGGGGCTTGAACCGAAGCACGCCTTTAAAATTATGGAGATTGTCCGTAAAGGGCGCGCCCCCAAGCTTTTGACCGAGGAATATATAAACGAGATGAAGGAGCACAAGGTGCCGCAGTGGTACATTGAATCCTGCATGAAGATTAAATATATGTTCCCGAAGGCGCATGCCGCGGCTTATGTTATCGCCGCCATACGCCTTGGGTGGTATAAGGTTTACCGTCCGCTTGAATATTATGCTGCGTTCTTCAGTGTGCGCGGCGGCGACTTTGACGCCGGAATTGTTATGGGCGGCAAAGAAACGGTTAAGGCAAAAATGCGCGAGATTTCCGAAAAGGGCAAAGAAGCGACGACAAAGGAGCTTGACCTTGTGACCACGCTTGAAATTGTCAACGAGGTTTATGCGCGCGGTATCGGATTTTTACCGGTTGATGTTTATGAATCCGACCCGGTGAGGTTCCTTGTTGAGAACGGCAAAATCCGCCCGCCGCTTAACTCGCTTAAGGGGCTTGGCGAAAACGTCGCAAAGGAAATCGCCAAAGCACGCGAGAAAGGGCCTTTTATTTCTCAAGATGAGCTTTCGGCGCGGGGACACGCTTCAAAGAGCGTAATTGTGCTGCTTGATCAAGCGGGGGCGCTTGGGGATATGCCCAAAACAAGTCAAATGACTTTTTTCTGATGTTTTGAAATGCCGCCCATGAAAATGGGCGGCATTTTTTGTGATTTACACGGCAGGGAGGTATGAAAGGTTTTTTCTTTTATGGTTTATGAACATTTTTGAAATAAACTTTTTGTTACTTGCTTCGATACTGGCGGTCTCTTTTGATCGAAAGTCCATTCTTCAAAGAATAACTTTGTCGCTAACGCCGCGACTGGTAGTTCCTTTCTGTGTGGACAAAAGGAACTAAAGAGCCGCAAAGAATTGTATCATAAAGGAACGGTGATAAACCGAAAAACACAGGAGAGAAAGCCATTAAGAATTGAGCGAGCTGCTTGACAAAACGAATAAACGAAAAGGAAGTCTCTACATCTCACAGACGAAGAAGAATGTCGGCCAGACTGCGCGGGGAGGATTCAAACGGGCAGTGTCCTGTTTCGAGGGTGTAAACCTCACCGCAATAGGTTTCGGCAACCATTTTGTCTTGCAGCCTTACGTCGATCACCTGATCGAGTACACATCGCACATATGCTTTTGGGATGTCATTGAACTTATCATTAAGAACGACGGCCTGCTGCTGGGCTGCGTTAGACTCTGGGTCAAGACGCTTCGCTATCACCAGCGCTACATCTCGCGGAATATCATTATAAACAAAGTCAGCACAGGAATCTGGCGCGACCTTTGAGGTTTTTCCATCCGCAGACAGTATAAAATCATGGCCGGATGCCACAAGTTTTTCATGAAATGTTGGCTGCATGCTTTTGGTGATCCCGACGCAGCTTTGACCGTCTCGTGGTAAAAACGCTGAAATATAGACAAGTTTTTTGATTTTGCTCGGGATATAGCACGCCGCCTGGCTCGTTATCATACCGCCGAAACTGTGACCGACAAGAATAACCGACCCGTTAAGCGGCGCAACTAGAGCTTCAACAGTACGGGCATATTTTTCAAGGTTCTGCTCCTCTATAGGTAATCTGTCCTCTCCATGCCCCGGCATATCCGGGGCTATAACGGTATGCCCTTCAGCTTCCAGCATTGGTCGAAGCTTCTCCCAACACCAACCGCCTAGCCATGCTCCGTGAACAAGAATAAATGTATTACCCATTTTCATGTTCCCCTTTTGTCGCTGATATAAATACTGTTCGCTCACCATATCGCCCATAGGCGAAGTAAAAAATTCGCTGTTATTATACCATAACCACTCGCCTAGAACAATGAGAGCACCTACTTCCGCTACGCCTATCCAGACTGTAAAGGGGCTTTCGCGGCACAAATGCGCTACGCGCTTTTTATTCCACGTTCCCCTTGACCCCGCTCACAGGAAACGCGCCGACCCAAGATACGGCGGTGAAAAAAGTGGCATTGACTGTTTGAAGCATTGTCGCTGCGCTCCTGCGGCTTTCTTGTACGAACAGAAAGTAACCGCCTGCCACAGCGTGAATATCAAAGATGTTGTTAGAAGAATGGACTTTCAAACGAGAAAAGATAACAAAAAAGCGCCGGCTTAGCCGGTGGTATTTCAGATGCGCCTTAAAGGCTCTGTTACTAGCAGCGTCTTAAGGCGCTTTTTACGGTCTGCCACTTGCGAGTGGTTTATTGCTTGCTACCCGTAACGGGTCAATATACTCCTTAATTGTCATCTGATCACTTACTTGGTCTTCTTTCAGCTGATTTTGGATGTACTCAGCTATCTTTTTTGCATTTTTACCTACTGTATCAACATAATGTCCCCTGCACCAAAAACTCCTATTCCCATGCTTATATTTTAAATTTGCATGTCTCTCGTAAATTATTAAACTACTTTTACCTTTCAGAAACCCCACAAAACTTGACACGCTCATTTTCGTCGGTATTTCTACAAGCATATGTACATGATCAGGGCATACTTCTGCTTCTACTATGTTTACCTGTTTCCAGCCACATAGTTCTCTCAATATTTTTCCTATTTCTGCTCTACTCTCACCATAAAATATTTTTCTTCGGTATTTCGGTGCAAATACTATATGGTATTTGCAGTTCCATTTCGTGTGTGCTAAACTATTGCTATCATTCATTTGAATGACCTCCTTTTGATATCTTAGTGCAGTTGGCAGACCGCATCTTTATTATATCAAAAGGAGTTTTTATTTCATTCCCCACGCTAAAGCTTTTTTCGTTCCACTGGCATAGCCAGTGGTTGCTATACAATATAAAAAGCCGTCCTTCGGACGGCTTTTTATATTTCTGCTATTTAATTATTCACAGTAGGCTAAAATACTGACAGTAATTATTTTGTGGCAATTATAAAATTAAAGCGGCTTGGTTCTTTTATCTCCCCCGCCTGCGGCGGGGGAGATAACTCCCTGCTTTCCCAATAAGAGCTTATGAACCTTTGCTTGCTTTGTCTTTTGCGGCGGCATCACAAAGAAAAGCAGCGACAAGAGAGAGCGCGCCACAGGTCATCGCGGCTTCAAACGCGCCTTTTGCGTTTGTTATCATAGTAACATAATCTCCGAAATGTCCTTCAAGCAATGTTATAATAACTGATACCGCAATCAAACCCAGGGTAAATTCGAGCCCTATGTATATGAATGCAATCGAAAGCTTATCGATATTTTTAAATGTATTTTTTACCGCTCCTATGATATTCATCGCGAAACTCCTTCAACTTTAGTTTTATCCTGTATGCACTAACATATATTATGTTAACATTGACTGTTCGATTTCACAATGCTAAAATAATGGCAGTAAGTTATTTTATAGCAATTACAAAATCAAAGCGGCATGGTTTTATTATCTCCCGCCGAAGCGGACAGCCTCCGGCGAGCGAGATAATACCCTGCTTTCCCGTTTTCATTTGAAATTGCAATAGGAGGTTCGCATGGACTGTGCAATATCAACGGCGTGCCTTTATCCGCTTGAAACTGAAAAATCCCTGGCAAAACTGTTGGATCTGGGCTTCAGGCAGTTTGAAATTTTTACAAATTGTGAAAGCGAATTTTCCGGCGAGTTTATAAAAGAAATTGAAAATTTATTGAAGCCACACGATGCTCATGTTTATTCTGTACATCTTTACACATCCGGTCTTGAACCCTTTATGTTTTTTTCGAACTATCCCCGCCGTTTTAGGGATTCTGTTGCACAGTACGCGCGATATTTTGAAAAAGCGGCGCAGCTTGGTGCAAAAGTCGTTGTGTTTCACGGTGACCGCAAAGATGGGAATCTTTCTGTTGAAGATTTCTGCGACCGTTTCGCGGCACTGTCTGATGTGGCAAAGCGCGATGGCGTGATCCTTGCTCAAGAGAATGTTTCACGGTGCAGAAGCGCAACGCTAGAGTCTGTTTCGACAATGAAAAAGTTGCTTGGGAACAACATAAAATTCGTGCTTGATATAAAGCAGGCGCTTCGTGCCGGTGTTTCCCCGCTTGATATGTGCGACGCAATGGGCGAAAATATTGCTTGTGTTCATCTAAGCGACAGTTCGGAACAAAGCGATTGCCTGCTGCCCGGCTCGGGTAGCTTTGATCTTTCTTCTTTAATTTTAAAGCTTCGCAAATATTGCTACACAGGGCCGCTCATTATAGAAATATACAATAGCGGATTTAAAGAATATTCTGAGCTAGTGTCTTCCAAAAATCACATTTTAACAAAACTCAAAACATAACTATTTTCTACATTTTTTCCTATTATTTACATCTTATCTACAATATGTAGTTCCATATTATGAATTATCACATAATATAGTTAAAATATTGGTATATTTTGATAATCAAATATCCGGCAACCCCCTTTATTTCCTCTTTTTGATACATTATAATATGTGTATAGTCTTTACTGTTTCTACCTTATATTTAGTTAAATGTTTGTTGAATTTTACTGTCACAGGTAATTTTCGACGGTCACCCTTGCTGTGCGTGCCGCCATATCATAGGTCAGGGGTGTTTTTGAAACTGTAAAGAAGAACAAATTTTATAGGGGGAAGTCTAAAGAATGGGTGTTAACGAACCGGTAATCAGTAGGACCACATTGGATGAAGACAACAGGGAATTAACAATTGATTACTTCGTAACAGACGGCATCAGCCTCACGGACGGCGCGCAGGGTAAACCTTCTTACGGTATTAGCGTTCATTTGAGCATTGACGGGAAATGTTCCAGCAGTTCAAAAGTTGATGATGTGTCCCCTACTAAAGAAACTGTAATGCGTTTGTTACAGCTTTTCGCTAAAAATCTTGTCACACCAACGTCATTAAAAGATGTGGTGGAAGATTGTATAGCTGCACAGCTGTAACTCAACCTACAACAGAGCAACCTATTTAATGCAAAAATTGGAGGCTAATTATGAAATGTCCATTTTGCGGTTTCGAGGAAAGCAAGGTTATTGATTCACGTCCCACAGATGATGGGGATCGCATCAGGCGCAGACGTGAATGTATTAAATGCCAAAAGCGGTTTACAACCTATGAAATAATAGAAAGTCTCCCGCTTATTGTAATTAAAAAGGACAAATCAAGACAGGCATTTGACCGTCAAAAACTGCTCAATGGTATGCTTAGGGCTTGCGAAAAAAGACCCGTGTCAATTGAAGAACTTGAATTGGCAGTTGACAGCATAGAAACAAGCCTCCAAAATTCCCTTGAACGAGAGATAACTTCTAACAAAATCGGAGAACTTACCATGGATAAGCTTAAGGATATTGATGAAGTTGCTTATGTTCGGTTTGCCTCTGTTTACAGGCAATTCAGGGATATCAACACCTTCATGGATGAATTAACAAAGCTTTTACACGAAAATAATAATCAGACCTCATAAAGAAAATGATTGATTTGAAAAGCCGCAGACAAGGCAGTCTGTGGTTTTTTCTTTTAATATTTCATTAATTGTAGAAATCACAAAACCAAATCGGTATAGTTTTGTTATTTCTCTCCGCCCCGGCGGTGAGAAAGTCTTCAAACAAGCCCTATAGAATATTATCTACGGAAAAACGTTCCGTGTCTGCAATGTGGTTAATCTGCATTTTTAATGTTTCACACTCTCCATAAAAATTGCTTTTATTATCATCCTGCAAATATGGTATAAGCTTCGCGGAAGATTGATTGGCGAGATCAAGCTCCGCGTGACGGATAAACGTCGCAAAAATTTTCTTGTTAAAATCCCAATCCTTTGAAAACTCGTTGAGCTGCTTTAATGATAATGAAATATCTCCTTTTCTCGCGCTGTCCTCCGCCACACTCAATTTCTGCGCCATTTCTGTTGAGGCTTTATTTAAATATATATGGCTTATCCCGATCAGGGCAGGCATAATAATCAAAATTGCAATAGCCATCACTATCTTTTTCACGGTTTTTTCTCCTTTGGAACAATTATCGTTTTTCCAAGACTGTCAACAGTCATCAAAAAAACATCCTGCGGTGCAAGTTTTTGTTTTGACAATGTCTTTTGAATCCATGCCATATCCTTGCCCGCATGTGAAAGTGAGGGAAGCGATAACATTCCATCGCAGATCAGCGTCACCGGCAGCCCTCCATCCTGCTCTTTCAGCTTCATCATGCTTGCCGTGACGGGTTTGTTTTGGCTGTTTGGAAAAACGCTGAGCTTGCCGTTGGTTTCAAGTACAGCAAACGCTATCTCATCAATACTCATATAACCGCAAAGCCGGATTTCTTCCATTAGGTCATCGAGTGTAAACCGCAGGCGTTTCATCTCCTCCTGATCGATTACGCCGTTTCTAATGAGCATACTTGGTTTGCCCGTTACAAAATGGCGCAGTTTGACGCTTGACAGCGTGATGGCGGAAAGTATTATTTCGCATGCAATAAGCGTAAGTATGGGAATAATTCCGCTTACAAGCGGGATCCCTGTTTCTTGCATCGGTATTGCGGCAAGCTCTGATATTAATACCGCCACAACAAGCTCTGACGGCTGAAGCTCGCCTATCTGCCTTTTTCCCATCAGTCTTACCGCGGCTACTACAAAAATATACAGAATAATCGTACGCACAAAAGCAATGCCCATCAACTGCACCTCACTATTACACAATTTCCGTGTAACTATTCTAAAGGACATTTGCGCCCATTTATAGAGTTTGCAAAATCAAACTGATTATGCCATTGTTTCTATAGCAGATTTACTTAATGTACAAAGTCAAAATTGTATCTCCGCCTTCGGCGGGGATACAATGATTCTTTACAATTAATAAATCTGCTATAATGTAAAAAAGAAGCCTGGGAGCAGCTCAAAATACGCTGCTCCCAGGCTCTTTATTAATTGTGCTTTAATTATTTTTTGCCGCTGAAATTAAGTCCGTTTTTAAAAAATTCCGCTTCCAGCGCCTTAAAATCAGTGTCGGCCGCCGTTGCACCGGATCTTAACTGACTGCCGTCGTCGGTAATAAAAACAAGCGTGCCCTTTTCATCAAATTGATAGGAAAAGATCGCGTTAAGGCTGCCTTTATAAAAAACATATCTGCCGTTTATAAACCTCACCCGCCCCGAAATAAAATGCGGAGCGTTCATGAAAATCGCAACAGTAGGAACAAAGAAAATTAAAATCTCTAATTGGTTAAACCCTGCTACAAATCGTAGTAGAAAGACATACAAAACTATAAATACCGCAATAAACACAGCCGGCCTTATCGGAAGAAACCTGCGGTCGGAGTAAAGCAGTTTTTTGAGCGAAGATTTTTTTATATCTTCAAAAATAATCAGTGCAAGTTCAATCGTAAGGTTGCCGCAGACTGTCGCAAGAGATAATAAGAATAGCAAATGAAAAGTAATAAACAGAATATAAGAAGACGGCTGCAAGGTGTGCGAATAAATCAAAATAAAATTAACGCAAGCGCACAGCATTAAAAAGAATGGAAAAAGATAAACTGCCGCTTTAAACGTTTTTCCGTTCAACCTGTTCATATCCACAATACTTCCCCCTTATCTCATACCCGCTGAACTGACAAAACAGTAATGGCAACGCAAAATATTATAGCGATCAAAACAGGCACACAAGTGAAAAATACCTTAAATCCGCTTTTGCTTTCCCCGCGCTTCACATTCTTAATCTTTTTGTAATATGCAATGAAAAGCGCAAAGGCGGCAGCGATGATCGAGAGGTTAAATATAGAAACACTAAGGCTGATCGGCATAGAGTTTTGCTTTATTACAGTGGATTCTATAAGTGAAAGCGCGTTATTTAACGCATGCAGGATTATCGTCGGCAGAATTGAGCCGGATTTGACGGCAAGCATTCCGAAAAACAGCCCCATTACAAACACGGGCACGCCCTGAATGAAGTTGCCGTGCAGCAGCGCCCATACAAGAGAAGACGCCACAACCGCGAAAACGTCACCATAACGCCTGAATACGGTTAATATAATGCCACGGCAAATAAATTCTTCGGTAAGCGGAGCTATGACAACCGCCGTGATTATCATCAAAGCAGCGCTTAATGGTGACTGCCACGGAATATTCAAATCCGGAGTTGTCATTTTAAGATTAACTAAACGGAGCAATAAAGAAATAATGTTGATTACGATCCCCGCAACAAGGCTTCCGCCCAGCCCAATGACTCCGTAAATTGCCGAAGTCCCGCCCGAAACCTTTGGGCGGGAAAAAAGCTGTGTTATACCAACATCTACCCCACGGACACAGAATAAAAACGGAACAATGTTTCCGATTAATGTTGCAAACAAGAGTGGTAACGATTCTATATACGCGCTGCCGCCTATCGCTTTTCTTATATCCACCATTGTTTTATAATAACCGTCCACCGTAAAGCCATAAAAACCGACCTGCGCACCTGTGCTTTTTGCCATAATGTAATAAACACAAAACGAGACTGAAAGTTGTAACAGCAAAAGCCCAATCAGTGAAAATCCGATGTAATTCATGTGGCGGCGCGCACCGCCCAGCTCAGTGTTTTCTTTGATTTTTATCACTCCAGTTATAACAATTATCGAAAACCGCCGCTACGCAGTTTACCGGATTTTTCGGCCCGTGCAGCACCGCGCAGCCATCATTTATTTCAACTTTCACCGTGCCGCGGGCAAATCTAAAACTTTTTGAATAAAACAAAACCGTATTACCCGATTTTCCAACCTTTTTATAATTTATCTTTTCAAGGCAGAAATCAATCTCGCTTTGAACTGTTTTTATATCATCAAGCAATATGATAAGCGAGCAGTCATAATAATTTTCAGCCAAATATATCGATATCAAAGAACAGGCAATGCAAATAACAGCAACACAGACAAGACCTATCTTCAAACAGTACGGGCTGTCAAGCAACTTTGAAATTTCATAAGCGGGTATAACGATAACAACAAAAAGGAAAAAAAACAAATGGATAAAACAACGCCAAAAAACCGAGGCTTTTGAATCTCTGCCCAAACTTAATCGCCCCTTTGTCAAGCCGGCTGGGATTCCTCACAAATGTGAGAATTTCCCTTGGTGCAATAAATATATCATACATCATTTAATAACGTTGTCAATATAACGGGGGAAAGGTGGGTTTTTATTTTCTGTTTTCGTTTGAAAGATATTCTTCAAATAACAACTTTGTCGCTTACGCCGCGACTGGCGGTTCCTTTCTGTGCGTACAGAAAGAAACCAAAGAAACGTGGGGGCTCTGCCCCTCAACCCTGTGGGAGGGCACCGAAGTGGGCGCTTAGTACAGTAGCGCACCTCTCGTAGCCGCGCGGCAGGCAAACAAAAAAATAC